>NZ_JANQCW010000009.1:0-73128 GCF_024723635.1 Campylobacter sp. W0066.1
TTATTTTTAAATTCTTTCATTAGAGAAGAATACAAAGACAAATGGTTACATTTAGACATCGCAGGGCCAGCTTACTTAGAAAAAGCTTGGGGTTATCATAGCTTTGGTGCAAGTGGAGCGGGTGTTAGAATGTGTCTTTCATATTTACTTTATCTTTCAAGGAAACAAAAATGAGTTTATCAGTTGGTATAGTGGGACTTCCAAATGTTGGAAAATCTACCACTTTTAATGCACTAACAAGAGCGCAAAATGCCGAAAGTGCAAATTATCCATTTTGCACCATAGAACCAAACAAAGCAGTCGTTCCTGTGCCTGATCATCGCTTAAAAGAGCTAGCAAAGATTGTCAATCCACAAAAAATCATACGCTCAAATATAGAATTTGTTGATATAGCAGGTTTAGTAGCTGGCGCTAGCAAAGGCGAGGGTTTGGGTAATAAATTTTTATCTAACATACGTGAAACAGAGATGATTTTGCATATTGTGCGTTGTTTTGATGATGAAAATATCACCCATGTTGCAGGTAGTGTTGATCCTGTGCGTGATGTGCAAATCATAGAAACAGAACTTATATTAGCAGATATAGAGCAACTTAGTAAAAAAATAGAAAAACTCACTAAAGGTGCAAAGGCTAACGAAAAAGGTGCAAAAGAAAGTTTGGCTTTAGCTAATGAGCTTTTAGAACATTTAAATCAAAACAATAGCGCAAGTTCTTTCCCAAATAAAAATGAAGTCTATCATGCTCTTATAAAAGAACTAAGATTGCTTTCAGCTAAGGAAGTGATATATGGGGCAAATGTAGATGAGGATTCCCTTTTAGAAGATAATGAATTTGTAAAAGATCTTAAAGAATTCGCAGCAAAATCAGGCCATGAGGTTATCAAGCTTTGCTCTAAAATAGAAGAGGAAATGATAGCTTTAAGCGATGAAGAGCATTTTGAGTTTTTAAAATCTTTAGGCGTTGAGCGTAGTGGGCTTGAAGTAGTTATACGCACAGCCTTTTCAAAGCTTAATTTAATTAGCTATTTTACCGCAGGACAAGTAGAAGTTAGATCATGGACTATACAAAGAGGCTGGAAAGCACCAAAAGCAGCAAGCGTGATCCACAATGACTTTGAAAAAGGTTTTATTAAAGCTGAAGTGATTTCTTATGAAGATTATATCGCTTGTAAAGGCGAAAATGGTGCTAAAGAAGCAGGAAAGCTACGCCTTGAAGGGAAAGATTATATCGTACAAGATGGCGATGTAATGCATTTTAGATTCAATGTTTAATCTTAAAAAGATTAAACATTTTTAAAATTCATTTAAAAGCTATAAATGTTTCAAAATTTACCCATTTAAAAACACTTTCTACTTTAGAAAATCCTGCCTTTTTAAGCATGGTTATATTTTCATTTTGAGTATAAGGTATGAGGATATTTTCTAAGGCTTCTCTTTTGCTTGAAATTTCTAGCTTGCTATAACCTTGCTCTAGTTTATACTGCTCATAAATTTGTATCATTTTTTTTGCTATTTTAACATCTTCATAAAGAATTTTTTCGCTAAGCACAAATATACCATTTTCATTTAGGTTTTGATAGATTTTATCAACCAGCTCTTGTCTTTTAGGTGGGCGGATAAACTGCAAAGTATAAGTAGCTATAAAAACATCATTTTTAAAAAACTCAAAGTCATCTAAATTTTTTTGATGAAATTTCACCCTAGCTCCAAAGGCTTGGCATTTACTTTTAGCAATCTCTAGCATAGCATTAGCCTCATCAACCCCACTTAAAAGAAAATCTTTTCTTTTTTCATAAAGTGCAAGCAATAAACTAGCAGTAGAACAACCAAGATCGCAAATTCTCGCATTTTGCGAGGCAAAATGATCTATGAGTTCAACTATGAGTTTTAAATTTTGCGTATAAAAAGGCACGGATCTTGACACCATATCATCAAAAACGCTTGCTACGCTTTTATCAAATTCAAATTGTTTTTCTAAGGGTTTTTTAAAAATTTCATCTTTCATTTAATTTTCCTAAAATTTCTTTTGCTTTTTTGATATCTTTACTAATTTGTGCTTTTAATAAGGCTAAGTCGTTAAATTTCTCATTAGCTCTTATATAGTCAATGAAGCTTAACTCCACCAACTTTGCCTTTGTACTTGTAAAATTTTCATCTAAAATATGCGTTTCTAAAGCAAAATTTTTATCAGTAGATCTTATGCCTATAAAGCTTACACTATGATAGCTTTTATTTTTAATCTTTACCAAAGTCGCATATACGCCATCTTTGGGTAAAAAGAAGTCTTTTGCGTATAAATTTAAAGTTGCAAAAAGCTCTTTAGCGCCTATGCCTTGCCCTTTTATGATATTTGCTTGTATAGTATAAAATCTACCTAGAAAATTTTTAGCTTTCTTAACTTTTGCTTCTTTGAGTAAGGTTTTAATCATACTTGTATGAACGCTTTTGTTTTGAATTTTAAACTCATCTACAATGATGGTGTTTATACCACAAAGGTTTTGTATGTCTTTGGCGCTACATTTTCTTTCTTTGCCAAATTTAAAATCATAACCTACGATGATTTTTTCTAGTTTGGGAAATTCTTGCTTTAAAAGCTTTAAAAAATCCTCACCTTTATAGTTTTTGATTTTTTCAAAATCACAAAAAATCATAGGAAAATCAACTAAATTTACTCTAAAATCCTTAGGCGTTAGAGCTTCTTTTTCTTCTTTTGTGATGATAAACAAAGCTCCATTTTCATCTAAATGCTTGAAAAGCTCAAAATGCCCCAAATGCATACCATCAAAACGCCCTATGGCTAAATTTGTGATTTTAGTTTTTTCTATAGGCGTAGAAAAACTCAACATTGCCTTCTTTTCCTTTTAAGTGTGACTCTTGACTTGCTTGCAAGATCCAACCAAGCTTTGCGCAAGCTTTTTCAAAGCTCTCTTTAGCAGTTTTAATAGCTTTTATATCTTTTACCACTCCATTTTTATCGCGCTTAGCATTTTTACCTACTTCAAATTGAGGTTTAAAAAGCAAGATGATAAGATCTTTAGCAAGCTTATCTATATAAAAAATCAAATGTGTTAAAGAGATAAAACTCACATCGCAAGTGATAACATCATATAAAATTTCACTTTTAAACTCACGCAAATCAGTATTTTCACAAATTTGGATATTTTCTAAATTTCTTAAGCTCTCATGAAGTTGGTTAGAACCTACATCTAAAGCTGTGATGTGTTTAGCCTTATTTTGATGCAGAATTTGCACAAAACCTCCGGTTGATGAGCCTATATCTAAACAAATTTTATCTTTGATGGTAAATGTATGCTCTTGTAAAAAATGCTTGAGCTTAAAAGCAGCCCTACTTACAAAAAGCTCTTCTAAAAGCGTGAGTTTTAAACTCTCATCTTCTAAAGGATTTAAAGATGTGATTTTAAAAGAGGTTTTTTTAAACTCGCCATTGAGTAAAATTTGCTTGTTTTCTATAAGCTCACAAGCTTTATTGCGAGAAATGTTTAACTTTGTGCTTACAAAAACATCAAACCTCATCATCACCGCCTAAAAGAGCGTTAAACTCAGCTTCATTAATACATTTAACCCCTAAGCTTTGAGCCTTTTCAAGCTTTGAGCCTGCCTCACTTCCATATAATACAAAGTCGGTTTTTTTAGATACACTTGAGCTTACCTTTGCTCCAAAGCTTTCGATTAGTTCTTTAAAATGATCGCGTGATTTGCTTAAAGTACCTGTGATAACAAAGGTTTTATTAGAAATATTATCATTTATAATAAGCTCTTTTTTCTCATCTTCTAAATGCAAAATTTCATAAAAATGCTGAATGCGGTTTGCATTGACATGGGTAAATTCTTCTAAGCTTTTAGCCATTTGCGCGCCAAAGCCTTCTAAATTTGCATAATCTTCATAGCTTTGCATAAACCATTCAAAGCCAAAAGATTGAGCTAGTTTTTTAGCTGCTACTTCTCCAATATGCTCTATACCCAAAGCAGTGATAAATCTTGACAAAGGGCATTTTTTTGCATTTTCAATAGCACTTAGAAGATTGTTGATTTTTTTCTCTTTAAAGCCTTCTAAACCTTCAAAATCACTATATTTTAAGAAAAATATGCTTTCTATATTAGTGATTTTTCCTTCTTTAAATAAAAGTTCTACGATATTTTCTCCAAGGCCGTCTATATTTAAACACTTTTTAGATACAAAATGTATAATAGAATTTACAAGTCTTGCTTTGCAATCTAAATTTTGACATTTTAAAAAAGCACCCTCATCTAAAAGCTCACTTAAACACTCAGGACAAAGAGTTGGCTTGGTGATTTTACTTTCTAAACCATCGCGTCTTTGGGTAAAAACTTTAGTGATTTTAGGTATAACATCGCCACTTCTTATCACACTTACACTATCGCCTATCATCACTCCAAGTCTAGTTATCTCATCAAAATTATGCAAGGTTGCAGACTTTACTACAACCCCATCTAAATTTACAGGTTCTAACACTGCCACAGGGGTAATCACCCCACTTCTTCCAACTTGCAAATTAACCCCAAGCAAGGTTGTGGTTTTTTCCAAAGCAGGAAATTTAAACGCGGCCATAAATTTTGGAAATTTCACGGTATAACCCAAAAGCTTACAATGAGCTAAATCATCAACTCTTACAACCATACCATCCATCATCATAGGTTTTTGATCTCTTTTTTCTAAAAGCTCATGATATTTTTCCAAAACCTCATCTAAAGTTTTCACACAAAAAACAAAATCATCTTTTAAAAAACCAAGGCTTCTTACAAACTCCATCACTTCAGAGTGCTTACTAAATTCTAAAGAATTCTCCCCCACCCCCCAAGGATAAAATTTTAAATTTCTTTCTTTTGTAATGCTTGTATCAAGCTGTCTTAGCGAACCACTTGCTGCATTACGTGGGTTTGCAAATAAGCTTAAACCATCTTTAGCTCTTTTTTCATTAATTTTTTCAAAATCTTCTTTTAAAATCACTACCTCGCCACGAATTTCTATCTTGTCTTTATAAGGAATTTTTTGAGGTATGTTTGATATTTCTTTTACATTTAAAGTAATATCCTCGCCTACTTCTCCATCGCCTCTTGTAGCACCGCTGATTAAAATACCATTTTCATAAGTAAGATTTAAACTCGCTCCATCAAATTTAGGTTCTATGAAAAAATCAAACTCGCATTTAGCTCTTTTTGCCCAAGCTCTAAGCTCAGTTTCATCAAAAACATCTTCCATAGACCACATTTTTGCACTATGTGCAAGTTTGTGAAATTCACTTTGTATAGTTGGGGCGATATTTTGCGTAGGAGAATCTTTAGAAATCTTTTCTTGATGAAGCGTTTCAAACGCTTTTAACTCTCTTATAAGTTTATCGTATTCTTCATCGCTTGCTAAAGGCTCATCATCTTCATAATAAGCCCTCATCCATTCTTTTGCTAATTTTACCTTTTCTAAATACTCTTGATAAGTCATCACTACTCCAAAGAAAGTTCATCCATAGCTTTTGCAAGTTCAAACATTTGCTTATGTTCATACACATCATGCACTCTTATAATGCTTGCACCATTTTTAAAAGCCTCTAAATGCAAATAAAGCGTGCCTGCTAGTCTTTGCTCAACACTTGAATTAAAATAAGCATTTATCATACTTTTCCTACTAGCTCCGATTAAAAGTTCTTTTTCAAAGCGTAAAAAATGCTCTAAATGCTTGATTAACATCATATTATGCCAAGGACTTTTACCAAAACCAATGCCAACATCTAAAATCACATTTTCTAAACCAAGCTCACTTAGCCTTTCTAGTTTTTGAGCAAAAAAATCATCAAGCTCAGCTAATACATCTTCATAAAAAGGATTATCTTGCATATTTTGTGGGGTATTTTGTATATGCATGAGTGTATAAGTGGCTTTGTATTTTAAAGCTAGTTTGGCTAAATTTTCATTTTTAAAACCAGTAATATCATTAATAAGCTTAAAGCCTTTATTTAAAGCATATTCTAAACAATACTCATCAAAACTATCTAAACTAAAAATACATTTTTCATAAAGTTTTTCTTTATAGATTAAATCTAGGGTATTTTTTAAGCGTTTAAACTCTTCTTCTTTCCCACAATACACACTACCAGGTCTTGAAGAAACTGCGCCTATATCTATATAATCAGCCCCTTGAGAAATCATAAGTTCTATTTTTTCTAAAACTTCATTTTCTTTAACCCTACTTTGAGCATTAAAACTATCTTCATTAACATTAATCACACCCATGATTTTTGCGTGTTTTGGTTTAGTGAAATTAGACTTTAAAAATAGTGCTAAATTTTTAAGCTTAAAATCTTGTAATTTTTCTTTTTCTATAAGCTTTTTAGCTTGATCTTGCGTTACCATAAGTAAGGCATTAGTATGTTCTTTACCTAGTATAACTTCTTTATGTGTTACAAGTTCAGCTCCAACCCTTAGTGCGTCTTGTTTAAGTATATTTGCAGCAGGTGCTCTTAGTTCTTTGATAAGAAAAAAATGAATTTGAGTTTTTTCACTCATAATTTTCTTACCTGCTTTATGTGGCTTTATATATTTAGAAATTTGCTCAAAGTCTGTATTAGGATTGATTTTAATGATTTTCATTTTTTCTCTCGTGTAAAATTAAAGCTATGGTGCTTAGTAAAATAGTTGGCTTTGCATTTAATTTAGCAAGCTCATAAGCTTTGTAAAAAAATTCAATTTCTTCATCGTTTAATTTTATATCTTGTTTAAAGCACTCATGACTTAAAGCACTAATTAAATCTAAACACTCATGCTTGTCTATATTTTCATATTGTTTTAACAATGAAGCAATTTGAGCTAGATCCATTTTTTTAAGATCTAAATTTAAAGACATTTTTTCTTTTTGAATTTTATGCTTTTCTATGATAAATCTTGAAAGTATAGTAGGTAAAAAAACATTTTTTGAAGGAGCTACGATGATAAAATACACATTTTTTGGTGGCTCTTCAAAAACTTTTAGTAAAAAATTTTGTGCTTCTTCGCGAAAAGACTTAGCTAGTATAACAATGATTTTAGCTTGTGCTTCAGCCATATAGCTTTCTTTCATAATAGCTCTTGCTGTTGCTTGGCCATTTTTATCATAAGTTAAGTCATTTAATCTTAATTCTAAGTCAGGATTTTTAGGTATGAAAAATTTAAGATTTTTTGCTCCATATTCTTCTGTGAGCTTTTCTTGCATTAGCTCAAAATCATTATGAATAATGATTTTATTTCTTAGATTCAAATTTCTACCTTAGAAAAAAGTACAGCCTCTAAGCTTTGTTCAAATACTTTATATAAAGAAATAAGTTTATAGTCTAATTCTTTATCGCGTGAGGAAAGATAAAAACTATTTTGCAATTGCTCATCAAAAAGCCAAAGCATACTTTCTGCTTTAGAATTAGCGATTTTAAATTTAAACCCTGTATTAGTTCCTATATAAAAAAAGGCATAACCATTAGGAAAAGAAATGCTCAAAAGATCATTAAGCAAATCTATATCTTCTTGGGTATTGCAAGCTTTATTATAAATTCCTTTTAAAGACACAAAAGGCACTAAAGGTCTTGTAGTATTAGCATTGATTTGGCTTAAAAAATACTCTTCAAACCAAGCTCTTTGCTCATCAGTAATCACAATAAAAGTATAACCTTGCAAAAGCAAAGCTAGCTTAGAAGCGATCAAAGGCGACCATTCAAGACGCCTTTCTTCTAACCAACTTGTATAAGTGCCATTTTCTCGGATTTGTTCTAGGGTAAATTTTAAAAAACTATTACTCATTTATATATCTAGTTTATAAACTTCATGCAATACTCTTACAGCCAATTCGCCGTATTTTTCATGCACGATAACTGAAATTTTAATTTCACTTGTAGAAATCATTTGTATGTTGATATTTTCATTTGCTAATGCTTTAAAAGCTGCCGAAGCTACTCCAGAATGTGATTTCATACCCACGCCCACAACTGAAACTTTTACCACAGCACTATCTGTTTCTATATTAGCATTAGCACCTAAAACTTTTTTCATAGCATTAGTTGCTAAATCAAGCTCGTTTTCAGGCACAGTAAAGCCCAAATTTGTAGCTCCATCTACACCTACATTTTGGATAATCATATCTACATTGATATTTTCATTTGCTAAAGTCCCAAAAATTTCAGCAGCAATTCCTGGCTTATCATCAATATTTCTTAAAGTAACCCTTGCTTGGTTTTTATCTAGTGCTATACCACTAACCAAAGCTTGTTCCATATTTTCCTCCTTAGTAATAATCGTCCCTTCATTTTCATTAAAGCTACTTCTAGTAACTAATTTTACATTTAATTTTTTAGCAAGCTCTACAGAGCGATTTTGCAAAACTTTAGCTCCTAAACTTGCAAGCTCTAGCATTTCTTCATAAGAAATTTTATCTAGCTTTTTAGCCTTTGGTTCAATTCTAGGATCAGTAGTATATACTCCATCTACATCGGTATAAATTTCACACAAATCAGCATTTAAAGCTCCTGCTAATGCAACTGCACTTAAGTCACTTCCACCACGACCCAAAGTAGTAACATTACCCATTTTATCAATACCTTGAAAGCCAGCAACTACTACAATATACCCCTCATCTAAAGCTTTATTGATATTTGTAGTATCAATGTGTTCTATTCTTGCTTTAGTATAAACATCATCTGTAACAATCCCTGCATTGCGTCCGGAAAATGCAGTGGCTTTTAAACCCATTTCATTTAATGCAATGGCAAGTAAAGATGAAGTTACGCGCTCACCACTACTTAAAAGCATATCCATCTCACGACCTGAAGGATTTTTACTAAAATGATGAGCAAAATCAATAAGCTCATTAGTAACCCCACTCATCGCTGAAACTACTACAACTAGCTTATCGCAAGTTTTTTTACTTTTTGCCACTCTTTTAGCAACTTCATCAATACGCTCAAGCGTTCCTACACTCGTTCCTCCATATTTTTGTACGATCAGCATTAAATATACCCCCTTTCTTTAAAATATTTCAAAACCTTGATATATATAGGTTTTTTAAAATGGTTAATCATATCATAAACATCTTCTAATGAAGCAAATTTATATGCATCAAATTCAGGATTTTTAGTATTTAGATTAATAATAGCTTTATTTTTTAATCTAACTAAAAAATATTTTTGACTTTGACCATCATAAGGATACATTTTTTGTGCAACCTTAGGTGGAAAATCATAACTAATCCATTCAGGATGTTCGGCTAAAATTTCAATCTCATCTGTACCTATTTCTTCTTTTAATTCTCTAAATAACGCACTTTTAGCATCCTCTCCTTCATCTATACCACCTTGAGGAAACTGCCATATATCTTCCATATCATTGCGTTTAGCGAGTAAAATTTTACATTCAAAAGGATAAGCTGATGATAGTACAACAGCGGCTACATTTGGCCTATATTTTTTTTCTTTTTCCATGATTTTCTTATCCTTGACTTTTTAATAATATAATTCTAACAAAAAAATACGAATTTATAATCACATTTTAAAGAAGTTTTATGCATTTATACATACATATACCATTTTGTGAAAGTAAGTGTTTTTATTGTTCTTTTACTTCACTTAAAAAAAAGGACTTTGAAAAAGATTATTTAAATGCCTTAATGCAAGATATAAAATATCAACTAGATTTTTTTAAGCTTGATAAAAATTCCATAAAGACTGTTTTTGTAGGTGGTGGTACGCCTAGTTTAATGGAAGCTAGTTTTTATGAAAAAATATTTATTTTTTTACAAAGTTATTTACAAAAAGATAGTGAAATTAGTATAGAATCTAACCCCAACTCGAGTAATTTTTCATGGCTTAAAGAGATAAAAAATCTAGGTTTTAACCGTATTTCTTTTGGAGTGCAAAGTTTTCATGAAAAAAAACTACAATTTCTTGGACGCATTCATGATCAAAAAAGCATTTTTACTAGCATAGAAAATGCAAAAAAAGCAGGATTTGATAATATCAACTTAGACTTAATTTATGATACAAAACTTGATAATAAAAAAATACTTGATTATGAAATTTCTAAACTAACCCTACTTGATATTAATCATGTGAGTGCTTATAATCTAACTATAGAAGAAAAGACAAGATTTGCTAAAAAATTTCATTTTAAAAAAAATGCGCCACGCCTTGCAAAATATTTTATCAAAGCTATTGAAAACCTTGGTTATAAACAATATGAAATCAGTAATTTTGGACAAATTTGCAAACACAATCTTGCTTACTGGCAAGGAAAAGACTATATAGGATGTGGTTTAAGTGCGGTAGGATTTTTAAAAAATCAAAGATTTTATACTAAAAAAAGTTTAAAAGATTATATCAATGATCCTTGTTTTAGAGAGATTGAAAATTTAAATTCAAAAGATTTGTGTTTAGAGCATATTTTCTTAGGACTTAGAAGTATTATAGGAGTGGATGAAACAAAACTAGAACCTTTAGAAAAAGAAAAAGCTATGTTTCTTAGCAAAAAAGGAAAATTAGTTTACAAAAATGGAATTTTTTATAATACTAACTACCTTTTAAGCGATGAGCTAGCTTTGTATATTAGCACTTAAGTTTTACATTCACAAGAAATTCTTTTTAGCTCAGGAAGCTTTATAGAAAGTTCATTGATGTTTTTTAGTATATCATTGCAAAAATTATTTAAATTTTCTTTTACTCCATAATACGCCCAAACACCTTGCCTATCTACTTCTAAAAAATTAGCTTCTTTTAAAATTTTTAAATGTCTTGAAAGTCTTGATTGACTCATATTTAAAGAACTTTGCAAATCACACACACAAAGTTTTCCGTATTTTTGTAAAAAAGCTAGGATTAAAATTCTACTTTCATCATTAATTGCACTTGTTATTTTTAAAAACTCTTGCATAAAAATCCTTATATGAAAAATATTAAAAAACCAAAACTAATTGCTATAAAAACAATCATACCTGCAAATAAAATCAAAAAGCTTGTTTTAAAAATTCTTTTAAGCAAAATAAGCTCAGGTAAAGAACACCCTGCTCCTGCTATTAAAAAACTTATCATTATACCAAGTGGAATTCCGCTGGTAGTTAAAGCTAGTGCTACAGGTATCATAGCTGTGCAATTCATATAAAGTAAAACTCCTATAAAAGCTGCTATAAATACACCCAAAACTCCATAATCTTTCATATAATTTTGAAAAAAATCTTGCGGAAAAGCACCATGTATAATAGCACCTATAGCCATACCTATAACAATATAAGGTAAAATTTTTTTATACTCTTTAAAACTTTGTGAAAATAATATTTTGATTTTATTTTCTTTAGTTTTGTTTTTAAAATTTAAAATTTTACTTGTTTTGGAATTTTTGTTAAAAACCAAGCTAGATTTTTGACAACATGAGCTTTGAAAAGTATTATTAGAACAACATGACTTTTGCTCTAATTCATTTTTTAAAAAGTCTTCATTAAAAAATCTTTGAGTGTTTATTTTAGAAACACAAAAAGCAAGAAATAAAATCACACAAAATAAAAATCCTACATAAAATAAAGATATTTTTAAGCCAAAACTCACCATAAACATCACCACTATAATGGGATTGATTAAAGGTGAGGTGATTAAATAAGCTATGCATACCCCAAGTGGGACTTTAGCTTTTAAAAATGCGTTTAAAAGCGGTATGCTTGAGCATGAGCAAAATGGGGTTAAACAACCCAAAAGTATGGCTTTTATATAGCTTGTAAAAGAATCTTTCTTTAAATGCTCATTAAAAAATTTGGCATAACGCTCATTTAAATAAGCAATAAGCATACTAACTAAAATAAACAAAACAGATATTTCTATAAACAAAATAAGAAAATCTTTTAAAATAAAAACTAATTTTTCCATGCTCTTCCTTTTTTGTTTTTAATCAAATATAACAAAAATATATTAATATATCAAGATATCTTTATATATTAATATAGTAAAAGTAATAATATTTTTAAGTATTTTTATGTAAAATGTAAACCATATATTCAAGCGAAAGAAGATAAAATAATGAGTTTTGGTGAAATTTTAGTTATTTTAGTTGTAGCTATTTTAGTACTTGGGCCTGAAAAATTACCTTCAACTATAGTCGAAATTGCAAAAATTTTAAAAGCCATTAAAAGTAATATCGATGAAGCAAAAGCGAGTATTAACAAAGAACTAAAAATAGCAGAATTAAAAGATGAAGCACAAAAATACAAAGATGAATTCTCACAAACTAATGAAAATATCAGAAAAAAACTAAGTTTTGAAGAATTTGATCAACTCAAAGAAGATATTTTAAATAATACCAAAGAATTAAAAAGTGAAATTAATGATTTAGAAAAGGATATACAAGAACTTTCTAATCTTGAAGAAAAAATTCAAAAAGATGAAAAAAATACTCAGAAAATGGAAAGCTAAGAATGTTTGAAGAATTAAAACCGCATTTAGTAGAACTTAGAAAAAGATTATTTATAAGTGTTGCTTGTGTTGTTGTGATGTTTTTTGTATGTTTTAGTTTTAATAACTACATCATAGATATACTAAAAGCGCCTGTTGAAGCAGCCTTACCTGAAATTTCAAGACAAATGACCTTCGTTGAATTGCAAGAGCCTTTGTTTACTGCGATGAAGGTATCGTTTTTTACAGCTTTTTTGATTTCTTTACCAGTTATTTTTTGGCAGTTTTGGAAATTCGTAGCACCAGGACTTTATGATAATGAAAAAAGATTAGTAGTGCCTTTTGTAAGCTTTGCTAGCATTATGTTTGCACTTGGTGTTTTGTTTTGTTATTATATAGTTATACCTTTGGCTTTTAAATTTTTGATTGATTTTGGGGTGCAAACCCAAGATTTTAAGCCTTTAATTAGCATAGGTTTATATGTAGGCTTTTTTACTAAATTAGTAATTGCTTTTGGTTTAGCTTTTGAAATGCCTGTAATAACCTTTTTCTTTGCTAAACTTGGACTTGTTGATGATACTTTTTTGAAAAAACATTTTAGAGTTTCAGTTTTAGTGATTTTTGTTTTCTCAGCTATGATGACACCGCCTGATGTTATATCACAATTTTTAATGGCTGTGCCTTTGTGCGGACTTTATGGGATTTCTATTTATATAGCTAAAAAAGTTAATCCTAGTCAAAAAGAAGATGATGAAAATGATTGATAAAGATCTTTTGCTTTCTAGTTATGATTATGATTTACCTAATGAACTTATAGCAAATTTTCCTATCTTACCCAAAGAGAATGCTAAACTTTTAGTTTATGAAAGATGTAAAGATCAAATTTCACATTTACATTTTAAAGACTTAGCTAGAATTTTACCACCTTGTGAAATCATCTTTAATGATACCAAAGTTATCAAAGCAAGAATTTATGGAAACAAAGAAAGTGGTAGCAAAATAGAACTTTTTATCAACCATCCTTTAAAAAATAATGATTTTTTAGTGCAAATTCGGGGTAAGGTTAAAGAAGGACAAATTTTATATTTTGAAAATTCTTTAAAAGCTAAAATCAAAAAATTGCACAATGATGGCACAAGAGAAGTAGAATTTTTTAATGATGAAAAAGAGCTTAGTCATCATGAAGTTTTTGAAATTTTAGAAAAAATAGGTCATATACCTTTACCACCTTATATAAAAAGAGCAGATGAAGCACAAGATAGCATTAACTATCAAAGTATTTTTGCTAAAAATCAAGGCGCAGTTGCTGCACCTACTGCGAGCTTACACTTTGATGAAGCAATGATCAATGAACTTAAAAAAAATCATAATATCCATACTATCACACTACACGTTGGTGCAGGAACTTTTAAAGGTGTAGAATGTGAAGATATACGTGATCATAAAATGCATTCAGAATTTTTTCATATTGATGATGAAACTTGTGCTTTGATTGATTCTTCTAAGAAAATACTAGGCGTTGGTACCACTGTTACTCGTTGTATAGAGTATTATCATAGAAAAAAAATAAAAGAAGGTTTTTGTGATTTGTTTTTACACCCACAAAACACCCCGCAAAGACTTGATTATTTACTTACTAATTTTCACTTACCAAAATCAACTTTAATTATGCTTGTAGCAGCATTTATAGGTAGAGAAAAAACCTTAGAGCTTTACCATGAAGCTATAAAAAATAACTATCGCTTTTATTCTTATGGCGATGGAATGCTAATTATTTAGTCTTTTTCTTGATATATTTTTTATCAATATAACCCAAATCTATAAGTTTTTGATAAATTTTAGCCAGTATAGGTCCCCCTGTGCTACTACCACTTTTCCCATGTTCGATTAAAACCACTACTACATATTGTGGTTTTTCATAAGGTGCATAAGAAGTAATCCAAGCATGAGATCTTAAAAAATACTCTAAATCCTCTTCTTTAATACGCTTTTTTTCACTTTGAGAAATTCCAACTACCTGCGCTGTTCCTGTTTTAGCTGCTATGGTAATAGGCGAATTTCTTAAAAATCTTGCCGTAGTTCCACCATCTTCATTAGCAACTTCATACATCGCACGCCTTAAAAGTGGGAGTTTTGATAATTCAAAAGTCGTAAAAACACTTTCATTATTGTCAAAATTTATCTTAGTAACATTATCATCAACGCTATGTAAAAAATGTGGAGTGATATTTTTAGCCGTAGCAATCATAGCTGTAAATTTAGCCACTTGCATAGGAGTAGCAAGAAAATCACCTTGTCCTATGCTTGTATTTAAAGTTTCACCTTGATACCATGGTTGGTTGTATTTTTCTTTTTTCCAAATTCTATTAGGTACTGTTCCTATAAATTCATTAGGTAAATCAACTCCTGTTTTTGTACCAAAACCTATTCTTTCAAAAACAGAACTAATAGTATCAATACCAACTTCTAAAGCGCCTTTATAAAAATACACATCACAGCTTTCTCTAATAGCATCATTCATATTTACATAACCATGACCTATAGCTTTCCAACATCTAAATTTTCTACCACCAAGCTCAAAGTTAGAATCACACAAATATTTATGATTTTCATTTACTTTACCACTATCTAAAAAAGCTAAAGCTGTACCCATTTTCACAACTGAGCCCGGAGGATAAAGACCGTTAATAAGTTTATTAGTAAAAGGGTGATTTAAATCATTAGAAAGTTTATCCCATTCTTCTTGGCTAATACCCGTAACGAAAGGATTAAGATTATACTCAGGAAAACTACCCGCTGCTAAAATAGCCCCGCTTTTTACATCCATTATTATAGCCGCACCTGCTAAATTTTCAAAAATACTAGCTAAGTATTCTTGCAAATCAAGATCTATACTTAAAGTGATATTACTTGAAGTAGGTTTTTTGTAAGAAAGCTCTTCTATTTCTTTATTTAATGCATTTACCTTACTAACCTTTTCGCCCTTTTGGCCTTGTAAAATTTCATTATAAGAACGCTCTATGCCACTACGCCCTACATAGCTAGTTAATCTTGCAATTTCATTTTCATTCATATCGTTTAAATTTGCTTTTCCAACATAACCTATAACATGACTAGCTAAAGCATCATAAGGATAAAATCTTTGAGTAGTAGATTTAACTTGCATATTTTCACGCAAATTAAGCTTAGTAAAATGCTTAATCATGGCATCATATTCTATAAATGGCACCACTTCTATATAATCTTGATTATAATAAGAATCCGCTTTTATATAATTTCGTTTTAATTTAGTTATATTTAAATCAGGAAAAGCATCTACTATAGCTTGTAATTCTTGCTCTAAAAGATTTCTGTTTTTCTTTTTTATATGCAAATATGGCTTTATAGAGATTGAAAAACCTAATTTATTTACCGCTAAGGGTCTACCTTTAACATCTAAAATTTGCCCTCTTACAGGTGCTAAAAACTGCGTTTTAATGGCATTTTGCTTGGCTATTTCTTCATAATAAACATTAGATTTTATACTTATATAATACACTCTAGCAAGCAAAAGCATAAAAAAACAAGCTATAAAGCCCATCACCAAGCGCATACGCATAATCAGATTTTTCCTTTAAAAATAACAAAAGAAATCAAAGCTTCAACAGCAAAAAACCATAAATATTCAATACCAAATTTTAAAATTTCATTATTATCTAAATATGCTAAAAACACATCAAAAAGATAGATGAAAATATAAGCACAAAAAGTGAATATAACGAGCAAATAATGCCCTAGTTTTAATTTACTTTTAAACCAATCCACAAAAAAATGATAAAAAATAAAAAAAGCTATCCATGAGCTAAAAAGATAAAATCCATGAATAACATCAATTAATAAAAGATAAAACAAAGAAAAATACCATCTAAAATCAAGTTTATTAAGGGTTCTTTCTTTTTCTTTTAAAAGCACTATCATGTAACAAAAAAATACCCCAAATAAAGGAGGTATCCAATAATACACAGAGCTTAGTACTTGATAAAAAATCAAAGATAGATAGAAAAATAAATAAGAAAAATCAAATCTATTTTTTACTAAATTTCTACTCCTCATTAAAACCCAAGCTCTCTAAAATGATTTTTTGTTCTAATTTATCAATACCACTTTTTTTCAAATTTGACACCAAAATGGCATTTTTATTTGCATTTAAAATTTTTGCTTTTTGGCTTTGATTGAGCTTATCTGCTTTTGTAAAAACTGTTATTTTTTTTTGATCAGCTCGAATAAAAGAATCTAAATATAAATCCAAATTTGCATCAATATCTAAATTATCATGCCTTGAATCTATTAGATGGATAAAAAGTTTGATAGAACTGCGCTCTTTTAAAAACTCATCTAAATTTTTATTCCAAATAGCCTTAGTTTTTTTGCTCACTTTCGCATAACCAAAACCAGGCAAATCAATAAATACTAGTTTAAATTTATCCTCATCTTTTTTACAATCAACTTCAAAAAAATTAATAAGTTGGGTTTTGCCCGGAGTTGAAGAGCTTTTTGCTAAATTTTTATTCTTACAAAGAGTATTAATCAAAGAACTTTTACCCACATTAGAGCGTCCTAAAAAAGCGATTTCAGTGTATATAGGTTGTGGGGCTTCGTCTATTTTGGAAGCAGAAATTAAAAATTTAGCATTTAGTATCATTCTTTTACTTCAAATACAAATTTCACAGGTTTTTTATCTTTACTCACTACTCTATAAGTCATATTTTTTCTATCTACTATGATTTTATCCCCTATGAGTTCTTTTTTTGTTTGCATTTCTGTAATTTTTGCATTGCCATTAATCTCATATGTATCCTTAGCTACATTATAAACAAACTCATCACCACTTCCATGATAAGTTTTATCTTTCATCATGATTTTAAATTTAGCGTCTTTAGTAGCTATATATTTAATGGGTTGTTTATTTTTCATATAAACAACTAATTTTTGCGAATTTAAAATATCTTTGCCTTTTTTAACTTCCACATCACCGGTTAATACACTTGTTTCGTTTTTTTCATCTAAATAAAAATCTTTAGCATAAACTTCTATTTTTTGCGCACTAAATGCAAATAAATTTAACAAACACAAAAAAATTATTACTCTAAAAACCATGCTTTTATTCCTTGAATTTTTAATTCTTTTTGATTCACATCATATAAAAAATTATCCCCAAAAACCTCATTTAAACCTATATATGCTTTAAAATTATCATTAGAAAATAAAATTTTATTTTTCATATCATAAGTTGCTTTTTGGGTAAAAATAGAAGTTTGATTATGATCAAAATAACTTACATTACCTTCTAAAATGGATTTTTCTTCATTTCTTACTAATAAATCTGAACTTAAATTATAATCAAGTGCTTGCACTTTAAAATCATCAAAAATATCTTTATCTTGGTATTTTACCCAGCGACTTGCCTGATATGTAGCCTTAATCACACTAGCATTTAACTCATAATCAAGCACATCAAAAGCTTGCATATTTGCCACATCTACCTTTTGTGGCTTTATAGCAAATAAATAAGGATCTTGAGTACTTAAAATCACCATAACAAAGGCGAATAAACTCATTAATATAGCAAAAATTTTTATCGCCAAAGTTTATCCCATTGAGCTTGCATATTATTATGTTCAATTAAAATTTCTATCATCTCACTCACTGCTCCATTACCACCTTTTCTATTTAAAACTTTATCAGTTTTTAAAGCCTTGTGTGCATCTTTTGGCTTAAAGCTATATCCAACTGCTTCAAGCAAGCTCATATCATTATAATAATCCCCAATAGCAGCACATTGAGAAAAATCCAAATTTAATTTTTCTAAAATTTCTTTAGCACAAGCTAGTTTATCACTAATACCTTGATAGACTAAATCAATTTTTAAATCCCTAGCTCTAAAATACACACACTCACTAGTTCTACCTGTAATGATAGCAACTTTTTTACCAAGCTTTTGCCAAGCTTCAATTGCTGCGCCATCTTTTACATTAAATTCTTTAATCTCACCATAATTTTGTGTGTAGATGATTTTACCATCTGTTAGACAACCATCTACATCTAAAAAAATAAGTTCTATCATGATTTTACTCTCTTACTATAAACGCACCTGGGAAAGATCCACTATCAACAAAATCTCTTGCTTCTTGCTCACTTCTAAAACCTTTTAAAAATACTCTATGCAAGCCATCTTTAGCACTTGTTTGTATTGTTGAAGTGTAAGAATTATAATTTTTATATCTACTTGCTATTAGCTCTGCACCACTTTTATTTCTAAATGCTCCAATTTGCACCATAAAAGATCCACCTTGGAAAATATGACCACTATCAGCAATCTCTCCACTGCTGCCTAAATTAGAATTAGTATGAACTGAACCCGAACTTGCACTTGTTCCAAAACCAATCACTTCAAGTCTTACAGGAGCTGTTCCTGCTTGAATCATATCTATATCTCTTGCAGCCATATTAGATAAATCTATAATCCTGCCTGCTACAAAAGGTCCTCTATCATTAATCCTAACAGTAGTTTGACGATGATTTTTTAAATTAGTTACTTTTACTATGGTATTCATAGGTAAAGTTTTATGAGCTGCGGTATATGCGTGTTGATCATAAGTTTCACCATTAGAAGTTTTTTTACCATGGAAGCCCGGACCATACCAACTAGCTATACCATCAGCAGTCTCACCTACTTCTACTACTGTTGGATAATAAGTTTTACCATTAATAGTGTAAGGCTTCATAGTGCCTTTTAAGCTTGTATTATTATGCTTTATACTTTTAAAATCTCTTTCTGGGTAATACACAGTAGGCGTGCTAATAGGTACCATACTACAAGCACTAAACAAAACCCCTATACAACTAACGACTAACGACTTTTGTATGAGAGTTTTTTGATATTTTTTGAGTTGTTTTAATTTTTGCATTATTATTCTCCTTAATTTTTAACACAAGTTTTTGATTGATATTGATTAAATTTCCTTTGATTTTATTATATTCTTTAATGCTTTCAACACTTATTTTGTGTTTTCTTGCAATAGTATAAAGACTATCACCCTCTTTTACTATATAAATTTTTGTATGCGGAATGGTTGTATCCACCTTAGCTAATTTTACATTCTCTAATGCCTTTTCTACCGCCACGCTTTTACTTAAAGGAATATACATGTAATAATCTTTTTTATCAGGTGGAGTAAAGTCATAATTAAAATGTGGATTATAACGTTTAAATTCATTATAAGACATTTTAGCTACTTTAGCAAGCTCTCTTAAAGAAACACTTGGGGGAACTGAGATTTTTTTAACTTCACTTGATAGGGCGTAATTAAGCAAGGCGCTATCTTGTGAAATTAAAAAATCATTATTATTAGCCAAAAATGCCATAGTAAGAATTTTTCTAATAAAAATTCTAGTTTCTAATGGTAAGTATTTTTTATCAGGATCAAGCAAAACCCTTAAATCATCACTTTTTGCTTTTTTTATAGCTTGACGTAATTTACCATCACCACAATTATAAGCTAAAATAGCCAAATACCATTTTCCAAACTGCTCTTTTAATTGTTTTAAATAAGTAATAGCTGCATAAGTTGATTTTACTAAATCTTTTCTCTCATCTACATAAGGATCTATCCTTAAACCCAAAGTTTGTGCCGTTGGTTTCATAAATTGCCAAACACCTACTGCTTTAGTTCTTGAAATACTATGAATTTTTAAACCAGATTCTACAATCGCTAAATACAAAAATTCTTGAGGAATATTTTCTTTTTCTAATATTTTGCGGATAATCGGAGTGATTTTATAAAATTCCCTCATCGTATCTACTAAAGTTTTAGAATGCATATCCATAGAAGATTCTTTAAATTCTAAAAAAATCATATCACTAAGATAACTTGCTTCTATATCTAAATTTCTTAAGATTTGTGCTTGTTGCGTGTAATGCTCTGGAGTAAATTGCAAGGCCTTAGCATTTAAACATAATAATACTAAAATAAAAAACAAAAAGCTTTTTTTCATTATAAACCTTGGAAAAACAAACGATTAGCGTTAAAATTAGTAAGTTTTATTATTTCATTTTTAGATAAATTTAAAAGTTCGGCCATTTTTTGAGCTACAAAATGCGTCAAAATAGGATCATTTACCTTGCCACGATGTGGTTCTGGAGTTAAATAAGGTCCATCTGTTTCTAAAACAAGCTTATCTTTTGGAATTTTAGGCAAAACTTCTACTAGTTTTTTTGCATTTTTAAAAGTTAAAACCCCACCTATACCAAAATAAAAACCATCATCTGCTAGCTGAAGTAAAAGCTCACTAGCATTAAAACAATGCAAAACACCACCTTGCAAATCTTTTGCATATGTTTTTAAAATATTAAAACTATCTTCATTAGCCTCACGCACATGCACAATCAAAGGCTTTTTATATTCAATAGCTAGTTGAATTTGAGCTATAAAAACTTCTTTTTGCTTTGCTTTTATTTCATCCTCATCAGCCCTTAAGCGATAATAATCAAGCCCACACTCGCCCACTGCAACGCATTTTTTATCATTTATAAATTCTTTTAAAATATCTAAATCAAAATCATCTATATCATAAGGATGTACCCCGCAAGAAAAATACACATTTTCATAATCATGTGCAATTTCCCTTGCTCTTGGCAAATCTTTTATATCCGCACCAGGTATGATGATTTTATCTACTCCATTAGCAAAGGCATGGTTTAACATTTCATCTAAATATCCAAAATAAACTTGGCTATCTAGATGACAATGCGTATCTATGATTTTTTCACTAAAATCACAATCTAAAAACATACCTCTACCCTATTTTTACCATTAGACTTAGCTAAATCTAGTGCCTTTTGAGCATTATTAAGTAAATCTTGCATTTGACTTGTTTTAACTCCAAAAGCAACTCCCACAGAAACACTATAATCAACCTCATCTAAAGCTATTAAAACACTTTCTTTAGCAATATTTACTCTTATATTTGAAAAAGCCTTCAACGCTTCTTTATTATCTGTATTTTTTAAAAGTACATAAAATTTACCATCTTCAATTTTAGTTGCTAAATCCATACCACGAATTTGATCTTTGATTTTTTTAGCTGTGTGCTTTATCACTCCATCACCACAATCATAACTTAACTCATAATTAATTGTTGCAAGATTGTCTATATCAATTAATGCCAAAGCCATTTCTTCATTTTCTTGCATATCTTCTAAGTAATCTAAAAATCTTTTTTCAAAATTTGCATAATCATCAAGTCCTGTTAGCAAATCTTTACCCAAACTATATTCATCAAGTAAAACACATTTTTGCATATAATCTAAGCAATTATTCACTCTACAATTAAGTGATTCTTTTTGGAAAGGTCTAATCACATAATCATTCACACCCTTTCTAAAAGATCTTGCCTCTAGCGCATCATCTTTATCTCCAACCATAATCACACCAAGCTCTATTTTAGAGTATTTTGAGCGAATTTCTGCAAGCAAATCTTCCCCATTAATTACAGGCATAGTTGCATCACAAATTACTAATTTTGTATCAGGATTATCACTTAGATAATTTAGTGCTTCTTCTCCATGCGCTGCTGCTAAGACATTAAAAAGTTGATTATTAAGATTTTTTTTCATTTCTGCACGTAAAGTTACATTTGCGATTGCTAAAATTATCTTAGTTTTATTATTTTTTTGAAGCATTCTAATGGAACTTAGCATTTCATCAATACAGCTTTCACTATCTTTTTGTATATAACCTATAATATCTTTTTCCATAAATTTCTTACGCGTTTGCCCATCGCTACTTCCTGTAAGCACTATAGCAGGAATATTTTTTTCTAAAATTACATCCACCACTTCTCCATTAGGAGCATCTGGCAAACAAAGATCTACAAAAGCCATAAAATAATTATTTTTCACTAATTCTTTAGCACTATTCATATCAAAAGCAACATCTACTTTTAAACCTAAAGTATTTTCTACTTTTTTTGCCAAAAGCTTTGTAAGCATTTTATTATCATCAATAATTAAAATTTTTTCTTCCATAGCCAACTCTCTTTGTAATTTAAAACTATTATTATACCATATAGAAAATTTACTTTTTATTTTTAAAGTAAAGTTCTAGTAAATTCTAAAGCTTCTTGGGTAATATTTTCCCCACTTACCATTCTAGCAAGCTCTCTTACTCTTTCTTCTTTTTCTATTTTTCTTACCCTACTTTCATTTCCTATTTTTTCTACTAAAAAATGGCTGCTTGCTTTTGATGAAAGCTGTGGTAAATGTGAAATTGCAAAAATTTGATAAAACTTAGCAAGCTCTTTTAATACTTCAGCTATACTCATTGCTTCTTTACCACTTAAATTTGCATCAATTTCATCTAAAAATATTATACCACTAGCTTTATTAGTAACATTACATTCTGTTGCAATAAAAGAAAGTCTTAGACGGTTTATCTCGCCTGAGCTTAAATTTTTCAAACTAGCCTCATTGATATTTAAACTCACTTCATCTTTACCTAAAATACTTAAAGCACAATCTTTAAGCTCTAATTTAACTTCTTTCATATAAAGTTTTTCAAGATAAAAATTCAGTAATTTTTCAAGCTCTTTTAATCTTTTTTTACGCAAAGTACTTAATTTTTGACTTTTCTCATCTAAAAGCATTTTGGTATTTTGTACTTTTTTTTCTAATTCTTTTTTTTCAAAACTTAAATTTTCATAATGAGCTAATTCTGCTTTTTTCTTCTCTAAAGCTTCTAAAGCTTCTTCTATACTTCCATATTTTGAAATCAAAGAAGAAAGTTTTTCTATCCTATCAAGTACTTCTTCTATATCAAAATCAAAATCATCAAAGCTTTGATTTTCCCACACTGCTCTTAATTCGTTTAAACACTCTGAAAAAAATGAACTATCAACATCACTAATTTGCAAAGCTTCAATCACTGCTGATTCTAATTCAAAAATTCTGCTTGCCCTATTCCAAGCAGCGTCAATTTTGTCTTTTTTAGAAAGTCTTTTTTTAAAACTCATCAACTCATCAAATTCGCCAATTTTTGGGTTAATACTTTGAATTTTTTGTATTTCAAAGCTCGTAAATTCTTTTAATTCTTCTACTTTTTTTTCTTCTTCTTGAATTTTTTCTAATTTAGTTTTATTTTCCATGTATTCTTTATAAATATTTTTATATTCATTTAAAAAATCTTGAAATTTCTTATCCTCTTTTGATTGCATAAAATCAAGTAAGTTTAAAAATCTTTCATTTGAGAACTCATTATTTTCCTTAGCTGAAAGATATTTTACAAATTTCTTAGAAAGCAAGACTAAATTCTTTTTTGAAATAAGTTGATTATTGATAAAATAACGCGAGCTTTTATCTTTTAAAAGTTTAAATACATTTAATTCTTCATTTTCGATACCAAACTCATCTAATTCAAGCTCATCATTTAACAAAATTTCTACCATTTTAGCTTCACTCTCACTTAGAGCAAATGCTGCCAAAATAGCCTTAAAAAGCACCGATTTTCCAGCACCACTTAAGCCAGTAAAGACAGTAAGCCCCGCTTCTAAGTCTAATTTTGCTTGTTTAAAACCTAAATTTTCTTTGATTAAAATACTCTCTATCATCACTTACCCCAATTTAACTTTTCTTTTAAAACTTGGAAATAATCTCTATCTTTTTTATGTATAAAACTAAGTTCTTTTTTACTAAGTCCTATAATAATTCTATCATATTCTTTAGGATCAATCACTTCTTGCCCATCTAAATACAACAAACAATGCTCAACTTTTAGTTCAAGCTCAAAGCCATAAGGTAAAACTATAGGCCTTTGGGTTAAAGAATGAGAACAAACTGGAGTTAAAACAAAAATTTCACTCCAAGGATGCACTATAGGTCCACCTGCACTAATATTATAAGCAGTTGAACCACTTGAACTAGCTATGATTAAACCATCTCCATAATAAGCATTAAAAAGTTTATTTTCAAAAAAAACTTCCACATTTGCCATTAAAGCATTATCACGCGAAAAAACCGCGTCATTAAAAGCAAATTTTTTAATGATTTTATTTTTTTTATACAAGGTAATTTGAAGCATTTTGGCTTTTTCTATTTTAAAATCACTTTTAAAAAAATCTTCAAAAAAACTTTCTATCTCATTAAAAGAAAGGGCTGTTAAAAAACCTAAATTTCCTGCATTTATCCCCAAAATAGGCTTTTTAGCCTGATAAGCTTGTCTGCATAAAGATAAAAGCGTGCCATCCCCACCTAGAGAAATCAAAAAATCTAATTTTTGTAAATCTTTTAGATTAATTTTTTCTTGTTCTAATAATACAAGCTCTATATTTTTTTGCAAAAAAATTGTTTTTAAAAAAGCAATTTGCTCATTTAAATTTGTATTTAACCTGCAAAATAAGCCTATTTTTTGAATTTTTTCTATATTTATATTTTTTTTCATAAAAAAATTATAACAAAACTTAGCTAAGCAAAAGAATAAAATACTATAATAACAAAATTGAACAAAATTAAGCTAAGGAAAAATTTTGAGAACTCATTACAATACAGAGCTTAACATACAAAATGTTGGCGCGGAAGTAACATTATGTGGTTGGGTAAATTCTTACCGTGATCATGGAGGTGTAATTTTTATCGATCTTAGAGACCGTAGCGGACTTATACAGTTAGTATGCGATCCTGCAGATAATCAAGAAGCACACAATATAGCTTCATCAGTAAGAAATGAATATATTTTAATAGCACAAGGAAAAATTCGCCCACGCGGTGAAGGACTTGTAAATCCAAAATTAAAAACCGGGGAAATAGAAGTTGTTATAAGCAAACTTACTATTGAAAATGAAAGCGCTGTAATACCTTTTGCTATAGGCGATGAAAGTGTGAATGAAGAATTAAGATTAAAATATAGATTTTTAGATTTAAGAAGTAAAAAACTTTATGATAATTTTGCTCTAAGATCAACTGCTTGTATAGCAACAAGAAATTCTTTAGCAAAAATGGGATTTTTAGAGGTTGAAACTCCTATTTTAACTAAAGCTACCCCAGAAGGCGCAAGAGATTATTTGGTACCATCACGCGTACATCAAGGCGAATTTTATGCCCTACCTCAAAGTCCTCAACTTTTCAAACAACTTTTAATGTGTTCAGGATTTGATAGATATTTTCAAATTGCAAAATGCTTTAGAGATGAGGATTTAAGAGCAGATCGCCAACCTGAATTTACTCAAATAGATATAGAAATGAGTTTTTGTGAGCAAAAAGATATCATAGCTATGGCAGAAAATTTACTCAAAGATATTTTCAAAGCTTGCGGAAAAGAAATTAGCATACCTTTTAGACAAATGAGTTACAAAGAAGCTATGGAAAATTATGGTTCTGATAAGCCTGATTTAAGATTTGATATGAAATTTATTGATGTGATTGATATTTTTGCAAAATCAAATAACGAAATTTTTGCAAATATTGCAAAAGATACAAAGAAAAATCGCATTAAAGCTTTAAGAGTTCCAAAAGGCGATACGATTTTTTCTAAACGCCAAATGCAAAGATTTGAAGAATTTGTACGCAAATTTGGAGCAGCAGGACTTGCATTTATACAAATGAAAGAAGATGGTCCTAAGGGTCCACTTTGCAAATTCTTTAGTGAAGAGGATTTAAACGCTTTAATTCAAAGATGTGAATTAGAAGTTGGAGATGTAGTATTTTTTGGTGCAGGGGCTAAGAAAACCGTGCTTGATTATATGGGTAGATTTAGATTATTCCTTGCTGATGAAATGAAAATTATTGATGAGGATAAATTAGAATTTTTATGGGTTATTGATTTTCCTATGTTTGAACAAAATGATGATGGAAGCTATTCTGCAATGCACCATCCATTTACTATGCCAAAAAATATTGATGAGCAAGATTTAGAAGAAATTAATTCTATTGCACATGATGTGGTGTTAAATGGTGTAGAATTAGGTGGTGGTAGTATAAGAATTCACAAAAGCCCTATCCAACAAAAAGTCTTTAAACTTTTAAATATTAATGAAGAAGAACAAAGAAAGAAATTTGGCTTCTTACTTGATGCATTAAGCTTTGGAGCACCACCACATGGTGGTATAGCAATAGGCCTTGATAGACTTATCATGCTTTTAACAAAATCTTCAAGCATTAGAGAAGTTATAGCATTTCCTAAAACACAAAGAGCGCAATGTCTTATGACTCAAGCTCCAAGCGAAGTAAGCAATGAACAAATGAGAGAATTAGGTATAAGATTAAGGGAGAATACTAAATGAAACAATTATTTTTAATCATAGGCGCACCAGGTAGTGGCAAAACAACTGATGCAAGCATTATAGCTACAGATGATGCAAATATTACTCATTATTCTACAGGTGATTTACTAAGAGCAGAAGTGGCTAGTGGAAGCGAACTTGGAAAGACTATTGATAGTTTTATTTCTAAAGGAAATTTAGTTCCACTAGATGTAGTTGTAAATACCATCATCACTGCTTTAAAAAATGCACCAACCAACACGATACTTATCGATGGTTATCCAAGAAGCGTTGAACAAATGCTTGAGTTTGATAAGGTATTAAAAAATCAAAGTGAAGTAAATTTAAAAGGTGTTATAGAAGTTAAAGTTAGCGAAGAAGTTGCTAGAGAAAGAGTTTTAGGGCGTGCTAGAGGTGCTGATGATAACGAAGAAGTTTTCAATAATAGAATGAAAGTTTTTTTAAAACCTTTAGAAGAAATAACAAATTTCTATACTAAAGAAAATATCCACCATGTAATCAATGGTGAAAGAAGTATTGAAGCTATCGTAGCTGATATGAAAAATTTAATCAATGATTTATTAAAATAAAGGATAAAAAATGGATATTAGCAAAATCAAAGTTGGAGAAGTACCAAACAAACTTAATGCAGTTATTGAAATTCCTTATGGATCAAACATCAAATACGAGCTTGATAAAGAAAGCGGAGCCATCATGGTTGATCGTGTGATGTATTCAGCTATGTTTTATCCAGCAAACTATGGTTTTATACCAAATACTCTTGCAGATGATGGCGATCCTATTGATGTTTTGGTTTTAAATGAATACCCTATCCAAGCAGGAGCTGTGATTCCTTGTCGTTTAATAGGGGTATTATTAATGGAAGATGAAAGCGGTATGGATGAAAAATTACTAGCTGTTCCTGTAAGCAAAATTGACCCAAGATATGATAATATTAAAAGTTTAGATGATTTACCAAAAGCGAGCTTAGATAAAATCAAAAATTTCTTTGAAACATATAAAATGCTTGAACCAAACAAATGGGTAAAAGTAAAAGAATTTGCAGGCATTGAAAAAGCAAGTGAAATTTTAGAAAATTCTATTAAAAATTATAAATAATCAAAAGTCCTTTTAAGGACTTCACAAAGGATAAAAAATGAAAAGTATTATTGCTTTTAGTATAGCTTTTGTGGTGCTAATAGGCGCTAGTATTGGTTTTTATATGTGGTATTTTGAAGATGATTCAAATACTTATGTATATGATTATAAAAAAAGTAGTTCTTATCAAAGCTACACTCCGCCAAGTACTCAATACAACCAAGAAAGAAATAATATAAGTGATAATACTTATCAATCACAACAAACAGTTCAAGAGCCTTTAAAAGAAGAAACTCCAGTGCAAAATAATCCTATCATGGATGAAAATACAAGCACTCAAGAAGTCGCGCCAACAACCCAAACAAATATGGCTGAAGTTTCTAAAAATGAAACTATTACACCTAAAGCAACCCAAGAAGAACAAAAACTTCTCGTTGAAAACAACAAACAAACAAGCGTAAAAAAAGAAAAAACAACAAAATGTAAAAATACCATGCAAGAATACATTGCAAAAGGTAAAACTAGCAGATATGAGCCAAGTTTGAGTGATGATTTTGTTAAAGTTTATGTATTAGATGGAAAAAGCTTAAGTGATTATAGAATTGATATGTTAAAAGAAATGATTAATCCTGTTAAAGTTAATTCTCAAGATTATAATTTAACTATTTTTATCGATATGCTTTCAAATAACAATATGAAATTAAGCATATATAATAAAGATATTGTTTTTGCTAAAAATAAGAAAAAATATAATTATGTAGATGTTAAAATTTCTGATTTAAAATTTTTATTTGAAAGAAATGGATATAGCGAATATAGCAATGAAAATTTACTTGAAAAAATCAATCAAAATCTAGCAAGAGAAGATATACTCAAAAGAGTTAAAATTCAAGGTTATGCGGACGATAGAGGTAGCACTTTTGCAAACTATATGATAGGGTTAAATAGAGCAATGAACGTGGCCAAACATTTCTTTAGTTTTACTGAGGTTATAGAAATAGAATCTTTGGGAAAAGATACCTACCCTACTAAAGATAAGTCTGATTCTCAAAGACAAAATAATCGTAAAGTAGAAATTAGTTTTTTATAACTAATTTCTAAATTTCAAAACTTCTTTAACAATTTTAAGCTAACATAACAATTTATTTTCATTCTCAAGGTAGCAATTATGTATGATAAATCACTAGAAAAAGAATATTATAAAATTTGCGAAGAACGCGGATATTTTGAAATCAATGGTAATGAAAAAATTCAAGAAAAAGGTAAAAACTTTTGTATTATGATGCCACCACCTAATGTAACAGGCGTTTTGCACATAGGTCATGCTCTAACTTGTACTTTACAAGATATCACAACGCGTTATAAAAGAATGGATGGTTATAAAACCCTTTACCAACCAGGGCTTGATCATGCAGGCATTGCAACACAAAATGTTGTAGAAAAACAACTTTTAGCTCAAGGTATTAAAAAAGAAGAACTTGGTAGAGAAGAATTTATAAAAAAGGTATGGGAATGGAAAGAGCAAAGCGGTGGTACCATAGTTAAGCAAATGCGAATTTTAGGTATCACTCCTGCTTGGAGTCGTTTGCGCTTTACTATGGATGAAGGTTTAGTAAATGCGGTAAAAAAAGCCTTTGTAGATCTTTATGGTAAAAAGCTTATCGTGCGTGGAAATTACATGGTAAATTGGTGTACTCATGATGGAGCATTAAGTGATATAGAAGTAGAACATAAAGAAAATAAAGGAAAATTATATTATTTAAAATATTTCTTAGAAAATTCTCAAGAATACATCGTAGTAGCCACCACAAGACCGGAAACTTATTTTGGTGATAGCGCTGTGATGGTTAATCCAAACGATGAAAGATTTAAACACTTAATAGGCAAAAATGTCATTTTACCCTTAATAGATAGAAAAATTCCTATTATTGCTGATGAGCATGTAGATATGGAATTTGGTACAGGCTTTGTGAAAGTAACCCCAGCACATGATCATAATGACTATGAAGTAGGCTTAAGACATAAACTTGAATTTATTACCATCTTTGATGAAAAAGGTATTTTAAATGAACACTGCTTGCATTTTAAAGGCTTAGAAAGATTAGAAGCAAGAGATGTTACTATAAAAGAATTACAAGAAAAAGGTTTTGTTGAAAAAATAGAAGATTATACTAATCAAGTAGGATATTGTTATCGTTGTAAAAATGTAGTTGAACCTTACATTTCTAAACAATGGTTTGTAAAAAATGAAATCGCAAAAGAAAGCATAGAAAAAGTTAATCTTGGTGGAAGCAAATTCTACCCTGCACATTGGATTAATAGTTTTAATGCTTGGATGAGGGATTTAAAAGATTGGTGTATTTCAAGACAACTTTGGTGGGGTCATCAAATTCCTGTGTATTACTGTGAATGCTCTCATGAATGGGCAAGCGAAGAAACTCCAAGTCAATGCCCAAAATGCCAAAGCACTAATTTCAAACAAGACCCTGATGTTTTAGATACTTGGTTTTCTTCAGGTCTTTGGGCTATGAGTACTTTAGGTTGGGGTAATAAAGACTGGGGCAAAAATACACTTTGGCATGAAGATGATTTAAAAGATTTTTATCCAAATTCTTTATTAATCACCGGCTTTGATATTTTATTTTTCTGGGTTGCAAGAATGATGTTTCAAAGTACTAATGCTTTAGGTGAGCTTCCTTTTAAAGATATATATTTGCATGCTTTGGTTAAAGATGAGCAAGGTAGAAAAATGAGCAAGTCTTTAGGTAATGTCATTGATCCTGTGCAAAGCGTGGATGAATATAGTGCTGATATCTTGCGTTTTACCCTTGCTCTTTTAGCTATCCAAGGTAGAGATATAAAATTAAGCAATGACAAACTCATACAAGTTAGAAATTTTACGAATAAGCTTTATAATGCAAGCAAATTTTTACTTTTAAATGAAGAAAAATTTGAGGATTTAGATAAAAGCAAAATTCAAACTAACTTGGCAAAATACATGCTGTCTCGTTTTGAAGTATGCGTAAAAGAAACAAGAGAAAATTTAGATAATTACCGCTTTAATGATGCGGCAAATACTTTGTATAGATTTTTCTGGGATGAATTTTGTGATTGGGGGATCGAGCTTAGTAAGGCTGAAAAATCAAGTATAAAAGAACTTGGAAGCATTTTTAAAGAAGCATTAAAGCTTTTAAATCCTTTTATGCCATTTATTAGTGAGTATTTATACCATGAGCTAAGTAAAACTTCTATTCAAACTCATGATTCTATAATGATTTTAAAATATCCTAAATTTAATTCTAGAGATGAAAAAATAGAAAAATTATTCAATATCATTATAGAAAGTATAGTAAGCTTACGCCGTGCAAAAACCCTAGTAGAACTTGCAAATGCAAAAATTCAAAAAGCTTGTATAAAATTAAATGATGAGAGTTTAATGGCTGAGTTAAAAAATTACACCAATTTCATCTCAACACTTGCAAAATGTGAAAACATCGAGTTTATTAGTACAAATTTAGAAAAATCCATTAGAGATGTTAGTGAAAATTTAGAAGTATTTATACCAACTCAAGATCTTGATTTAAGCGGTGTTTTAAATAGACTTAATAGTCAAAAAACAAAACTTGAAAAAGAATTTAACAAGCTAGATGCTATGATGAAAAATGAAAAATTTATCTCTAATGCACCTGCTGCGGTTGTTGAGCAAAATAAAACTCAACTTGAAAGCATTAAAACTCAACTTGAAAAAATCAATGATGAAATTTCTAATTTAGAAGGCTAATAAGTGATAAAAATACAAAATCTTAAAAAATATTATGGCAAAGAATTAGTTATAAATGATGTTTCTTTAGAAGTTAAAGAAGGGGAAATTTATGCTCTTGTTGGACACAGCGGGGCGGGAAAATCAACTTTGCTAAGATGTATTAATGGTTTAGAAAATTATCAAAGTGGTAGCGTGGAGATTTTTGGTAAAGAAATAGCTACCTTAAAAGAAAAAGAGTTAAGAATATTTAGAAAAGATATAGGAATGATTTTTCAGCATTTTGCACTTATGAGTAGAAAAAATGTATTTGAAAATGTGGCTATGCCTTTAGAAATTCATAATTTTGACAAAAGCACAATTCAAAAAAGAGTTAATGAGCTTTTAGATCTTGTGGGGCTTTTAGCCAAAAGCAAAGCTTATCCAAATGAACTAAGTGGTGGGCAAAAACAAAGGGTAGCCATAGCTAGAGCCCTTGCTTTAAATCCTAAAATTTTACTAAGCGATGAAGCTACTTCTGCACTTGATCCAAATACCACAAACAATATTTTAGAGCTTATTGCTAAAATCAATCAAGAATTTAACATCAGCGTAGTATTAGTAACTCATGAAATGGAAGCAGTAAAGCAAATAGCACAAAAGGCTGTATTATTAGAGCATGGACAAATCATAGGTCAAGGGAAAATTGAAGATTTATTCTTAAAGCCAAGTGAAAAAATGCGTGAATTTCTAGGGGAGAGTGATTTTTTACCACAAAATGGAGTCAATGTGCGCTTATATTTTTGCAAAGAAAAAGCAAATCAAAGCATAATCACTCATATGGCTAGAAGTATAAATATTGATTTTAATATAGTTTGGGGTAAAATAGAAAAGCTAAATAATAATGCTTTAGGAAATTTGGTAATCAATATAGAAGCTAAAGATCAAGAAAGAGTTTTAAATTATTTACAAGAAAATGGCGTTATTTGGGAGCTTGTGTAATGAATTTAGAAGCAATTTTAAGAAATTTTGAAAATATACTTTATCCGGCATTATTAGAAACTCTTTATATGAGTTTTACAGCCACTTTTTTAGCCTTTTTAATCGCACTTATCCCTGCAATTGTGCTTACTGTTACTGATAAAGGTGGCTTATGGGAAAATAAAAGCATTTACAGTGTGCTTGATTTTATTATCAATATTTTAAGATCCTTTCCATTTTTAGTACTCATTGTAGTTTTAAGCCCTTTTACAAAATATCTTATTGGTATTAGTATAGGAACAACTGCTACCATAGTACCACTTACCATAGGAATTGCGCCTTATTTAGCTAAAATGATTGAAAGTGCTTTTAAAGAAATTGATCCTGCTATCATTGAAGCAGCAAGATCTTATGGAGCTAGCAAAGCACAAATTATCTTTAAAGTTATGTTTAGTGAGGCTTTACCAAGCATTATTAATGGTATCACTTTGATTTTAATCATCGTAATAGGATTTTCCGCTATGGCAGGAACTGTTGGTGGTGGTGGTTTGGGCGATGTAGCTATTCGCTATGGTTATGAGCGTTTTAGAACTGATATTATGATTCAAACCGTTGTGATTTTAATTGTTTTAGTTCAAATCATACAATTTATAGGAAATATTCTTTATAAAATCACCAAAAGATAAACAATGAAACATAAACTTGGTATTTTGCTAGCAGCGACTAAAAATTCAAGCTTTACCATAGGAACCTTGCTCATTAACATTATGGATGTTATGGGTGAAAAGGTAGATGTGTTTTACATTTTACATGATGGTTTTAGCTTGAATGATCAAAATATCATGCAAAAAATTGTTAAAAATAAAACAATTAAATTTCTTCCTTTTACTCAAGAAGATTTTTTAGCCACTCTTAGTAAAAATCAAAATGATATTAATAATTTATTTTTCTTAAAAAGATGGACGCATATGGCTTTTGCAAGATTTGAAGCTTTTAAGTTTTTAGATGAATGCGAAAGTATTATTTATCTTGATTTTGATGTTTTACTTTTAAAAAGTATAGATGAACTTAGCAAATTAAGAGCTAGAAAATATCATTTTGGTGCAAGATTAGGTAAAACTTTGCTTCAAACAGCTCTACCTTTAGAAAAAAATCATAATAATAAGCGTGTATATCAAACAGGGATTTTAGTTTTTACTGATCTTATACCAAATCCTTTACAGTGTTATCAGTTTATCTATAATTATCTTTCACAAAATACTAAAAATTGGCAAGATCAAGGAATTTTTTCCTTAATGGCTTATGAAAATCACTTTAAAGTTAAAGATTTAAAAGACAAATACACAGGAAGTACTCATTATCTTACAAATCTTACGCAAAATGCTTCTATAGTTCACGCTTGTGGAACTAATAGTCGTTTTTGGAATAGTAAATTTTGCAATCAAACATGGCCTAAATGGCAAGAATATTATGAAAAATGGCTAAAACTTGGTGGAAGTAAATATACAGGATCTTTTTATAAAGATAATAAACAATCCGTCCAACGCACAAGATATCATTTATCATACAAACTAGGCTATGCTTTTATAGAATGCACTAAAAATAAGAAAAAAATTCCTTTTTTACCTTTTACTTTGTTAAAGATTTACTATAAACACACAAAACTTGCCAAGCAATATCAAAAAGATTTAAAAACAAAACCTTATCTTAAACTTCCACCTTTATCAAGTTATGATGATTATAAAAGCGAGGGTATTAAAAACCAAAATACTTATTCTTATAAAATCGGACAAGCTCTTATTAAGGCTCAAAAAAATTGGCACAAAGGTGGTTATGTAGATTTTATAAAAGAACTCAAACATTTTGCCAAAGAATACAAAAACAAACAAAAATAAAACTTTTCCTATCTTATTAATATTTTTACAATATAATCAAGCATATTAAAAACTATAAAAAGGAGTTAAAATGAAATTGTTAAAATTGCTCGCTGCAAGCACAATTTTAGGTGCAAGTTTATTTGCTAATGAAGTTATTACTGTAGGTGCGACACCAGTACCTCACGCTGAAATTTTAGAACAAACTAAAGATTTATTAAAAAAAGAAGGTTACACATTAGAAATTAAAGAATTTAATGACTATATTTTACCAAATCTTAGCACAGATAGCAAAGAACTTGATGCAAATTTCTTCCAACATCAGCCTTATTTGGATGAGTTTAATGCTAATAAAGGCACAAAATTAATTAGCGTTGCAAAAGTTCATATCGAACCAATGGCAGTTTATTCTAAAAAATATAAAAACATCCAAGATCTTCCACAAAATGCTACCATAGCTGTACCAAATGATCCAACAAATGAAAGCAGAGCTTTAGATATTATCGCTAGTACCAAGCTCGTTAGTTTTGAAAATAGCGCATTAAAAACTCCAATTGATATCAAAGATAATCCAAAAAATATCAAATTTAAAGAGTTAAAAGCAGCACAACTTCCAAGAGCTTTAGATGATGTTGATTTTGCAGTGATTAATTCAAACTATGCCTTATCAGCAAATTTAAATCCTGTAAAAGATTCTATTTTAATAGAAAGCAAAGAAAGTCCTTACGCAAATATCTTAGTAACCACTCAAGATAATAAAGACAATCCTAAAATCAAAGCTTTAGTAAAGGCTTTACAAAGTCAAAAAGTAAAAGATTTTATCAATGAAAAATACCAAGGTGCAGTGGTCCCTGCATTTTAAAACAAACCTTGAGTTTTAAAACTCAAGGTTATTTATTTTTAATAAGTTCTGTGGTAATTTTAGCTATTTCTAATTCTTCTTCTGTTGGAACAATTAAAATTTTAATTTTAGAGTCTTTTTTACTAATCTCGCCATTCCTAAGCTGTGCATTTTTATCTAAATCTATATCAAATCCTAAATGCGCTAGTCTTTGACAAACTTTTGCTCTAACAATATCATCATTTTCGCCTATACCAGCTGTAAAAATCAATGCATCAACTCTAGGTAAAATCGCAAAATATGAGCCAATATATTTACTCAAACGATAACAAAACATATCAAGAGCAAGTCTTGCTTTTTCGTTATTTTGTTCAATTTGAGCTTCAATATCTCTAAAATCATTAAACCCACAAATTCCATAAACACCACTTTTTTTATTCATTATAGTGTCTAAATCAGACGGGTTTAAATTTAATTCTTTTGCTAAAAATGGCAATACAGCAGGATCAATATCTCCACATCTAGTCCCCATGATCAAACCTTCTAGCGGTGTAAAGCCCATAGAAGTATCTATGCATTTTCCATTTTCTATAGCACAAACACTTGCACCATTTCCAAGATGAGCGCTAATTGCATTAAATTCATTAATATCTTTACCAAGTATATGCGCAGCTTGCTTGCTTACATAAGAATGTGATGTGCCGTGAAAGCCATATTTTCTAACTTGGTGTTTTTCATAAAACTCATAAGGCAAAGCATACATATAAGCATAATCAGGCATACTTTGATGAAAAGCTGTGTCAAAAACTGTCACATTAGGAACTTTTGGAGCTGCTTTTATCATAGTTTTAATACCTATCAAATGTGCAGGATTATGTAAAGGTGCTATGTGAGCAACTCTATCAATTTCTTTTAAAATTTCATCATCTACTAAACAATGTTTAGTTAAATTTGGGCCTCCATGAACTATCCTATGTCCACATCCATCAAGTTCGTTTAAATCATGTAAAATTCCACTTTGAGCAAATAGTTCATTTACTAATTCAATACCTTGCTCATGATCTTTAATCGCTAATTCTTTTTTGTATTTTTGACCACTTTTTAGATCTTTTAATTCTATTTTAGAGCTTTGCTCACCTATTTTTTCCACCAAACCAGATGCTAGGGCTTCATCTTTTTCAAAAAGCTTAAATTTAATTGAAGATGAGCCTGAATTTAAAACTAATATTTTCATTTTTCTCCTTATTCTTGTGCTTGAATAGCACTTAAAATCACAGTATTAACAATATCCTCCACTAAGCAACCTCTACTTAAATCATTAATAGGCTTTTTAAGGCCTTGTAAAATCGGGCCAATAGCTAAAGAATTTGCTGTTCTTTGCACTGCTTTATAGCAAATATTTGCCGCATTTAAATCAGGAAACACATATACATTTGCCTTTCCTGCTACTTTAGAATTTGGCATTTTGCTTTTTGCTGTTAGCATATCATATGCTGCATCAAATTGTATAGGACCTTCTAGCTCAAGTTGAGGATATTTTTCTTTAGCTATTTTAGTAGCTTCTTTAATTACATCTACACTAGCCCCACTTCCGCTATCTCCACTAGAATATGAAAGCAAAGCCACTTTAGGTTCAAGCCCAAAAGCTTTAGCACTATTTGCGCTCACATAAGCAATTTCAGCAAGTTGCTCAGGAGTTGGATTTGGCATAACAGCACAATCAGCAAAAACCAAAACCTTATCTTCTAAAGACATAAAAAACATACCAGAAACCAAACTCACATCAGGTTTTGTTTTGATAATTTGCAGGGCAGGACGAATAGTTTCAGCAGTAGTTGTGCTCGCACCACTTACCATAGCATGCGCTTTTTGAGTATAAACAAGCAAGGTTGCAAAATATGTTTTATCTTGTACTAACTTTTTAGCTTCTTCTTTACTCATACCTTTACTTTTTCTAGCCTCATATAAAAGTTCTTCAAATTCTTCATTATATTGAGAATTTTTAGGATTTATAATACGTACACCATCGATATTAATACTTAAACTATTAGCTTTAGCACAAATTTCATTGCTATCGCCTAGCAAAATCAAATCAACAATCTCATTTTGCATTAAAAACTCACTAGCTTTTAATACTCTTTCATCAAAACTTTCAGGTAAAACCACTATTTTTTTATCTGCTTTTGCTTTTTCAAAAAGCTCATAAGAAAATCTTGCCTGAGTTTTATAGGTATATTCTTGTAATAAATCTTGAGTAAAATCTTCATTTTCTTTTAATAAAACAAAGTCGCTAAGCTTTTGGCTTAGTAAGAAATTTAACATAGTATGATTTTCATCTTGACTTTTTGCATATAATGGAGTATTTAGCTCTTTAGCTAAGGCTATATTTAAACTCAAATCACCCATCAAGCCAAAATCATCTACTCCAACCACTATAACAAAATCATTTTCTTTTTTTAATTTTTCATAATCTTGAATTATTTTTTTAAAAAAATCATTTGAATTTTGAGTAAATTTGCTTTGATAATCATTTTTTTCAAAACTACTAAAAAACTCTAGTTTAGTATTATTTTTTGAGCATATTAAAGCAATTTTTTCTTTATTTTTCTCACAAAAAACAGGAAAATAAAAAGCTATTTTACCTTGAACTTTTCCTAAAGACTGTGTTAAAAATTTCTCATCAACACAATTTAATAAAAACATGGATTTCATTTTTTCCTCTTTTTTAACAAAATAATTGTTTTTTTGTAATATAATAATTTTAAAATTCATCACAATAATATAAGGTTATAAAGCTATGAAATTTAAAAATGTTAATTTTTACTTGTTACCTTTTGTAATGTTTGGTTGTAGCGCCACAGTCGATCCGCATATTAACATGAAACCTCCAACTTATGTAGAAGAATTAGCTCCAAAACAAAATCATAACACCCAAAGCAACCCTGGATCGTTGTTTGGTAAAGGAGATAATCCTTTATTTTCTGATAAAAAAGCAATGAATGTAAATGATTTAGTTACCGTAGTCATTAGAGAAAATGCCACACAAAACTCACAAGGCTCTAAAGCTACAAGTAAAAACAATAATGTTAATTTAGGCGGAGGACAAGTAACCACTGGTGCTGGACTTAGCAAAGCTAGAGATTTTATCAATGATTATACAAATATAGGCTATACTACAGCAAGTACTTCACAATATCAAGGCACAGGAAGCCAAACTAGAAGTGAAAATTTCCAAACCACCATTTCTGCTAGAGTGATTAAAGTTTTATCTAATGGAAATTATTTTATAGAAGGAAGTCGTGAGCTTTTAATCAATGGAGAAAAGCAAATCATTCAGCTAAGTGGGGTTATAAGACCTTATGATATTTCTCAAGATAACATGATAGATAGTAAATATATAGCTGATGCAAAAATTCTTTATAAAACAGAAGGTGATATAGATAAATCAACGCGTAAGCCTTGGGGGACAAAATTCATGGAAACCATTTGGCCTTTTTAAGCTAAATGGTTTTACATAAAACTTGGCGCATCATTAGAAAATAAAATCAAATCTCCATTTTGGGTTAATTTTGATAAAGCTTGTACAAGTTGAGATTTTTCTTTTAATACATAAAAATCTAATGTAATATGTTTTTGCAAAATCGTGCTATTAGCCTCTGAAGTAATAATTACAAAATCGAAACATTCATTGATTATCTTACATAATTTTATATTTTCTTCTTCATTAACTTCAACTATACCAGGAGTTACCAAAATTTTTCTTCCTTGATAGTTTTTACAAAGCTCATAGCTTTGACTCATACCTTTAAAATTTCCATTAAAACCATCATCTATGATAAATTTAGGCTCTTTAGAAATCACTTGCAAACGATGCTCTACTGCTTTTAAATTTGATACACTTTTTATAATATTTTCTATTTTTATTCCTAAATAATGAGCAAGTAAAATACACACGCTAATATTATAAGCATTAAAAGCACCCAATAAATTCGCATGAAAATCATAAATATTATCATCTAATCTTACTTTAAAATCTAAACCTTCTAAACTTGCCCTAACATCACTTAAACAATCATCATAAAATTCATTTTCATATAAGGTGCTTGAGTGTAAAAAGTATTTTTCCAAGCGCTTAGATTTTAAAGCTTGTAACTTAGCACTGCGGATATTATCTTGAGTTTTAAAATACTCTAAATGCGCCAAGCCGATCTCACCTACTATGCAAATTTGAGGATTCAAAAACTCTGTAATTTCTAAAATATCATTTTGTTCTCTTGCGCCAGCTTCTACGATATAAATTTCAGTATTATTTTCTAAATTTTCATTGATATCTTTTACTATACCCATGAAAGTATTAACACTTCTTGGAGTTTTATAACACTTAAACTCATCTTTTAAAAGTTCGTATAAAAAATTTTTTATACTTGTTTTTCCAAAACTTGCAGTAATTAGAATAATTTTTAATTTTGGATTATCACAAATTTTTTTATTTGCCTTTTTTATAAATGTATTTTGGTTTATTTTTTCTACTAAAAAGCTTAATAAAAATGCAGCTACTAAAGCTTCCAAACCCATCCAAAAAAATGGCATAAATACTAAAGTAAAAAGCAACAAGAATAAAAAATAACGCTTAATCCTAGCAGTAAAAACTAGCTTTTTATCTAAATTTTTATATAAGTACCCACCATATAACAAAGATAAAGCAAAAACTATAAAATATAAATAAAAATTTCCACTATACAAAGAAAACACAAAAGCAAAATAAGGAATTATTAAAAAATATAAATGCCACAAAGGCTTAGCAAAATGTAAAATTATGCGTGAAAATTTATAAGAGTACCATTGCAAAGCTAAAATCAGGTAAAATCCGAGTAAAAAATTCAAACTTAAAAAAGCTATCATACTAATCATTTTTTAAAAATTCCTCATGTATTTTTTCACTTATAAAATCAGCATGTTTTAAAAAGAAAAAATGATCCCCATCTAATGCAAAAAAATTTCCTTTTTGTGCCAAAGAGTGGATAATCGCTCCACTTTTTAAAGGCGTAGCTTTATCTTCATTACCCCAAAAAATCAAAATAGGGTTTTTAAGCTTTTGAAATTCATTTTCTAAATTTTCATTAACAACCTTCTTAAAGGTTTCATACATCACTTCACTCATACCTTGAGCGTCTTTGCTAATAAAAAATTTCCTCCAAAAATCCCCATAAGGAAGATTTTTTAAAATTTTAAACAAGGCTATTTTAAACCTCACTTTAAAGCTTTTTGGCAAAACCACACCTGCACTAGAGAGTAAAATCAAACCTTGAAAATTAGCATTTTGACACATAATAGTCGCAACTTTTCCTCCAAAAGAATGCCCCATTAAATAATCTGCCTTTTGTTCAATTGTAGTTAAAAAATCTTCTACAACCTTTGCATAAGCATAAGAATCCATAGGTGCGTCTATACTTGAATTTCCAAAACCAGGTAAATCTAAATAAATTTGTTTAAAATCATTCAAAGACTTTTCAAAAGCTTGTTTCATAAGCTCTTTATTAGCACCCCAACCGTGTAAAATAAGAATTGTTTTTTCACATTTTGGATTGATGATTTCATAACTTAAATTATAAAAATATCCATTAGAATATACTCTAGTTTTTGCCATTTCTAGCCTTTTTTATCTTTATAAATTTTTTCTAAAAGCATTACAGCTTCATTTAAACGCTCATATTCTTCAAAGCTCAAAAGCACGGCTTCAAATTTATTATTTTTTACTATCACCACCCTGCTATTTTCACTTTTTTTTGTTTTTTCAAGCATAGTACTGAAATTTCTTACTACTTCAGTTGCAGTATAAATTTCATCTTTGCTAAAAGTAGCCATGATTATAATTTACCTTTTTGTCCATTAATGCTGTGAATAAAAGCATAATCAATCTTAATTTGCTTTTCTAGCTCTATATTTTTTGCTAAATTATCAACTGTATTAGTAAAATCTTCAAATAAATAATTTGCCAATGATCCTGGATTTGGATTGATCTCATTTAAATAAACCTCATCATCTATCACAAAAAAATCACAGCGAATCAAAGCTCCTTTAAATAAAGGATTATAAATTCTTGTAAAATTATCCCTTAGTTTTTGTTTTAATTCTTCACTAATATTTGCTTCACTGACTTTAGAACTTTCTGAAAAACCTAAATATTTTTGTTCAAAATCTAAAATTTCATTTTTTCTAGGCTCTTCAATGATAGAAAATTCCATTTTTTCACCTATCATACAACCTGCTAAGTTGTATTCTTTAATATTGCTTACAAATTTTTCAACCACAACATCCTCATCAAATTCAAAAGCAACATCTTTAGCATATTTAAGCTCGCTTTCATCTTTAACTATGCTTATACCTATGCTGCTACCTAATCTTGCGGGCTTTAAAATACAAGGAAAGTCTAAAGAAACATTTTGCTCTTTATGTAAATTTAAAACCTTATAATCAAGTGTTTTCACCCCTACGCTTTGTGCATAAAGTTTAGTTAAAACCTTATTAAAAGATAAAACACTAGCTTCTATGCGCGGTCCTATGTATTTTATACCATAAAAATCAAGCAAAGCAGCTATTTTGCCATCTTCGCCATCTTTTCCATGTACGATATTTACCGCTACATCAATGTCAAGTTTTTTCTCACCTAACATGGTTTTTATAAAAAACCCACCCTGCTTTAACATTAAGGCTTTTTCTTTTTTATAAGCGCCACTACTAAAAGTTTTTGCATTCATTTTTTCTTCATCTATAAGAAAAAATTCCTTATTTTTATCACAAAATATAAATTTTTTTTGCGCTTTGAGTACTTTTTTTAATACCACAGCACTCACAATGCTAATTTCATGCTCATAAGAATTTGCACCAAAAATTACACCATATATCATTATATTTTTCCTTTTATTATGCTAATTTTTTCAAAGCCTCTTTAATAAGCTCACTAGTATTTTTACTCTCACAAGTTCTTAAAACCTTTAAAATATTTTCTTGTTTAAAACCAAGTGAAAGTAAAGCTGCCAAAGCTTGCGCTTGATCTTGATTAGAATTTTCTATATTGATTTTTGCATCACTTAACTCAGCTATAATTCTTTTTGCACTCTTTGGACCAATACCAGGAACCTTTTTAAATACACCCTCATCGCCACTTTGCAAAGCTGTATAAAAAGTATTAGTATCTAAGCTTGAGCAAAGTGCCATAGCAGTAGTTGCTCCTATACCACTAATTTTGATTAATAATTCAAACATTCTTTGCTCGTTAATGTCTAAAAATCCATATAATTTATGAGAGTCTTCTTTGATAATTTGTGTGATTAAAAACTCAACCTTTTGATCTTTTTCAAAATTACTTGAGCAAAAAAGCGACACATAAACACCATAACTTACTCCACTTGAAGTTTTTAAAATTACAAAAGTAGGTTCTTTTTTACTCACTATTCCTTCAATTGCCACTATCATTTAGCTTATTCCTTGTAATTACTAATAGAGCGAATTTCATAAACACTTACTCCATCTTCAGTATCTATCTTTTCAAGTTCAAAACACTCAATCATCTCATCATTACGCGGATGATAACTTAATTCTTTTCTAGGATTTAATAAAACAAATTTAACCTCGTTTAAGTCCATCCATTTTCCACTTTTATTAATAATTTTTGATTTTAGAAGTTCATCTTGAATTTTTTTAAGCTTTTCTATATTTGCTTTTTCTTCCTCTTTTAAAGTTTCTATCTTATTAGCTAAAATATTTAAATTTTCAATCTTTTGATTAAAATCTTTAATAGTAATCTTATAAGCTTGTGGTATAGCTCTTTTTGCGCTCATTAATTCTTTTACCTTTTGCTGTAAAATTCTCACAGAATCTTTACTCACATGGATAGTATGCTTGGTTTCTTCAATTTCTTTGACTAAATTTTCTTGTTCTTTTTTCAACTCTTCAATATGCAAAAGTATTTCCTCGCCACTTTTTTCTTTATCAAAAGCTTTGAGATCTTGAATTACAAGTTTATTGCCACTTCCTTGAATTTTTTCAATGCAGATTAAACTTTTAGCACTACATAAACAATTTCCACCAAGTTCTTGTATATAAATTTCATCAGCAATAATCTCCCCACCCACAGCCTTTTTAATATTTACTTTTTTAGCCTTGATAGAGCCATTTTCTAAAGTTTCAGCAAAAACTTCCTCAGCCTCACAATATCCTCTTAAAATATTAACCTCAACCTTTTGCCCTATAATAGTGCTTTTATGATGCATATTACCTTTAAGAATTACTTTTTTACCTCTTAAGACAGAATCTTGAGCCATATTACCAGTAACTTCTAATTCCTGAGCCTCAACAGTAATCCTAGGACCTATTGCATCTTCTAAGCTATTTGTATTTTTAATCACAATAATAACTTGTTTATCAAAACCCGCCCAAATAGAACCCGTACTTTTAAAATCAACCTTGTTAAACTCTAAATAATTTTCTATCTCATAAATAGATTTTTTTTGGATAATAAAGCCATCTTTTTTGGCAATATATTTTATACTTTCATCATCTTCTTTAACTTCAAAATTATCAGAACAAATAACTTTTTCTTTGTTTGTTTTTGGCGGGAGGGCTTTTAAAATTTTAAATCTTAAATCTTTACCATCACTACCCTCTTTTGGTTTAATCCTCTCAATAGCCACCTCATCTTTTCCTATAGGTGCTACATAGTTTCTATTCATCACATCATTGTGTTTTTTTAGATTTTCTAAATAGTGATATTGAATTTCTTCATTTGTGGGCTCTTGGGGATTAACTCCCTTACATACTTCAAATTCAACTTCAAAATCAAATTTTTGCTTTTCTTTAACTTTAGTATTAAAATCAATAATTTGCTTTTTAAAATCAAAAATTCTAAATCCAAGCAAATATTTCTCTTTTATCATCGCTTTGTAAATAGCCTCTAAAAGCTCTAGTGCTAATTTATCATGAAAAATAATAGCTTCACTAGCTCTAACACTAGCTTTTAATAAAGTACAAAGCTCATTAACATGCAAGCTAACTTCAAAAGTTGGTATGCGTGCAAATTTTTTAAAATAAATTTCTATTTTATACTCTTGCTCTATACTTAAATCATGAATTAAAAATTTTTCATTTTCTTCAAAAATTTTTAATTCTTTTTCATTAACTTTTATCCATTCTTGATTATCATAAGTATAAGAAGTACTAAAACTTAACAATCTAAAATCAAGTTCATCAACTTCGCATTTATTTTCAGAAGCAAATATCAAAAGCTCTTTATAAGGGTCTTTAGTATATAAAATTTTCTTCTCTTCCATAGCTTAAGCTTCCTTATTGTGTATAAAATTTTGATTTTAGCAAAAATAAAATCAAAATTTAGTTAAAATTATTGCTACTAAAAAATTTTATAATACTCAAACTAATGTTTAAAGAATGAAAATTAATGAAAAAAAATATTATTTTTAAAAATTTCATCATCAATGCCTTGGGAATTTTATTTTCTAGGATTATGGGTGTTTTAAGAGATATTGTTTTAGCTTTGTACTTAGGAGCTGGAATTTATAGTGATATTTTCTTTGTGGCTTTAAAAATGCCTGCTTTTTTTAGAAGAATTTTTGCAGAAGGGGCTTTTGGACAAGCTTTTTTACCAAGTTTTTTAAAAGCAAGTAAAAAAGGTGCTTTTTGTATAAATGTCTTATTACAATTTAGTATAATTGTTTTTTTAACCTGTGTTTTAGTGAGTTTTTTTGCTGAATTTTTTACAAAGATTTTTGCCTTTGGTTTTAACAAAGAAACGATCATTCTAGCTGCGCCTTTAGTTTCTATTAATTTTTGGTATTTGTTTTTTATTTTTTTAGTAACTTTTTTAGGCTCTTTGTTAAATTATAAACAAAATTTTTTCATCACTTCTTTTTCTGCTTCATTTTTTAATCTTTTTGTTGTGATTGCAGGATTTTTTGTCACTCAAGATAAACCTTTAGAAGCTTTGTATTATTTTTCGTATGCGACTGTTTTAAGTGGTCTAGCTCAACTTATATGGCATATTTTTGCTTTAAAAAACACTAGAATTTTAAAAAGTATGTATTTAAGCATAAAACTTAAAAAAACAAAGACTAATTTAAATAAATTTCACTCTACATTTACCCATGGACTTTTAGGTTCTTCAGCAAATCAAATTAGTTCTTTATTAGATACCACTATAGCTAGTTTTTTAATGGCTGGAAGTATTTCGTATTTATATTATTCTAATAGGGTTTTTCAGCTTCCTTTAGCTCTTTTTGCAATCGCACTAAGTCAAGTAAGTTTTCCAAAAATACTAAGGTATTTAAAAGCAAATGAAGAACAAAAAGCCTTAGCTTTTATGCAAAAAGCTTTTGAATATTTAAGCGTGCTTTTGATTTTAGCTAGCATAGTGGGGATTATTTTAGCTAAAGAAATTGTGGAGTTTTTATTTCAAAGAGGAAATTTTAATCAAGAAGATACAAAAATCACTGCATTTTTATTACAAGCTTATCTTTTAGGACTTTTACCTTTTGGCTTACAAAAACTTTTTTCTTTATGGCTTTATGCTAAATTTAAACAAAAAATAGCCGCTATAATAGCCTTTAAAACACTTTTTATATCAGCATTTTTTAGTATAGTGATTATTTTACTTATCAAAGAAGAAGCTTATAAGAGCTTAGGCATTGCATTAGCTTCATCTATTAGTGCTTTTTATTTATTATATGCTAATATTAAAGAATTTGGCTTTAAAAATCTTTGGGGTATTTTTAGGGTTAAATTTTGGCTTATTAGTATAGTATTTTTAAGTTTATTTGCTTTAGGCTTATTTGAAATTAAAGATATTTTAATACAATTTTTAATTGAAATTTATCATTTTTTTAAAGGTTTATTTTAATGGTTTTTTTTGATAGTGTTTTAAAGAAAAAATGTGAATTTATCCCACATGAGGCAAAAAAAGCAAGCATTTATCTATGCGGGCCTACTGTATATGATGATGCACATTTAGGGCATGCAAGAAGTAGCGTGTGTTTTGATTTTTTAAGAAGAGTTTTACTAGCAAATGATTATGAAGTAGTTTTTGCTAGAAATTACACTGATATTGATGATAAAATCTTAAAAAAAATGCAAGAAAGTGGCAAAAGTTTAGAAGAAATTACAAATTTTTATATTAAAAGATATGAAGAGGATATGCAAGCACTTAATATCTTAGAACCTGATTTTAAACCAAAGGCTACAGCTTATATTGAGCAAATGATTATATATATAGAAAAACTTTTAGAATTAAACCTAGCTTATAAACTTGAAGATGGGATTTATTTTGATACTAGCAAAGATGATAAATATTTTTATATCTCTAAAAGAAATTTAGAAGATAATCAATCACGCCTAGAAGAAAGCGTGGCTAAAAAAAATGATAGTGATTTTGTTTTATGGAAATTTGATGAAAAATTTTATCCTGCAAGTTTTGACAAAGGAAGACCAGGTTGGCACACAGAATGTGTTGTGATGATAGAAAGTATTTTTAAAGATAAACTTGACATTCATGCAGGGGGTATAGATTTGCTTTTTCCTCATCATGAAAACGAAGCTTGTCAGTGTCGTTGTAAAAACAATCATGAATTAGCTAATTTTTGGTTACACAATGGCTTTGTACAAATTAATGGTGAAAAAATGAGCAAAAGCTTGGGAAATAGCTTTTTTCTAAAAGATTCTTTAAAACTTTTTAGTGGAGAGGTTTTGAGATTTTATCTTTTAAGCGTACATTATAGAGCGCATTTTAACTATGCTTTAGAAGACTTACAAGCTGCTAAAAAAAGACTTGATAAATTTTACCGCTTAAAAAAACGCTTAAATTTAAATGCTTTTATAGATGAAAAAATTACCATAGAAAGTGAAATAGCTAAAAATATCTTAGAAGTTTTAAATGATGATTTAAATGCCTCTAAAGCCTTAGCTTTACTTGATGAGTTTATCAATGAAAGTAATATTTACTTAGATCAAAATCCAAAAGATAAAACTTATAAAATACAATTAGAAAAAACCTTAAAAGAACTTTCTTTTATTTTTGGTATAGGTTTTATAGATACTATAAAATATTTTCAATTTGGTATTAGTGAAGAAAAATGTCAAGAAATAGAAGAAAAAATCACTCTACGCAACAAGGCAAAACAAGAAAAAAACTATGCCTTAGCAGATCAAATTCGTGATGATTTGGCTAAAGAGAATATTCTTTTAATGGATACACCAAATGGTGTGGTATGGGAGAAAAATGGATAAAAATTACAAAGAAATGAAGCTTAGAGAGGTATTTACTCGCTTTAAGCCTTATTATAAAGATTATTGGTTTTATTTTGTTTTAGCTATTATAGGTATGCTTTTAACTAGCGGTGGCACAGCAGCTAGTGCATACATCATAGAGCCTATTTTAAATAAAATTTTTATAGAAAAAAATGCTCAATTGCTTTATTATATGCCTTTATTGGTGATTTTAATTTATGCTTTAAAAAATCTTGGTGCTTATATGCAAGTTTATTATATATCTTATGTTGGGACAGATATTTTAAGAAGATTAAGAGAATTAGTTCTTGGCAATCTTTTACGCTTAGATATGAGCTTTTTTCATAAATACAGAAGTGGGGAATTAATCAGCAGGTGTACTTCTGATATTGGAGCTTTGCAAAATATAGTTTCTACCATAATACCTGAAATTTTAAGGGAAAGTTTAACTGCCATTGGGCTTTTAAGTGTGGTGATTTATCAAAGTCCAAAACTTGCTTTTTTTGCTTTAGTAATTTTGCCTTTAGCAATTTACCCTCTTGCTATTTTTGCTAAAAAAATCAAAAAAATAGGACGCAACACCCAAGAAAAAAATTCTGATCTTACTTCAAGATTAAGCGAAATCTTTTCTAATATAGAACTTATTAAAGCTTCTAATGCAAGTAAAAATGAAATGCAAAAATTCAGCCAAACCAATAGTGAAGTTTGCAAGCTTTCCTTAAAAGGCATTAGAATCGAAGCTTTGAGTAGCCCTTTAATGGAATCCATGGGTTCAATTGGCTTTGCAATAGTAATTATAATAGGCGGTAAAGAAGTAATTGATGGAAGTTTAAGTATAGGATCTTTTTTTAGCTTTACTACAGCTTTATTTATGGCTTATACTCCTATTAAAAGACTTTCTTCACTTTATACAAGATTACAAAATGCAGTAGCAGCTAGCGAGAGAACTTTTTATTTAACTGATTTAGAACCACAAATTAAAGGTGGTGATAAAAAACTTACAGAAAATATCCAAAATATCCATTTTAAAAATGTCTCTTTAAGCTATCAAAAAGATAAAATGGTATTAAAAGATGTAAATTTTTCTTTTAATAAAGGAGAAATTCTAGCCTTAGTTGGATCAAGTGGTGGAGGAAAATCTTCTATTATTAATCTTTTAATGTATTTTTTTGAAAAAGATAGTGGTGAGATTTTAATCAACCAAAGAGATATTAGTTCTTTTGATATTATTAGTTTAAGAGAAAATATTTCTTTGGTAACTCAAAATATTTATATATTTAATGACACTATAGCTCAAAATATTGCTTATGCTAAAGAATACGATGAAGCACGTATAATAGAGGTTTTAAAACAAGCTAATGCTTATGATTTTGTTCAAGAGCTTGGCGGTATACATACTGAATTAAAAGAACATGGGAAAAATCTCTCCGGCGGACAAAAACAACGCATTGCTATAGCAAGGGCTTTATATAAAAATCCTCAAATTTTAATTTTTGATGAAGCAACCTCAGCACTTGATAATGAAAGTGAAAAAGCCATAGTAAAAACTATAGAAAGCTTAAAAAAAGATCGCTTAATACTCATCATCGCTCATAGACTTAGCACTATAGAAAATGCTGATAAAATTGCTGTACTTGATAAAGGAAAAATAGCTTCTATAGGAAATGATGCTTATTTAATGCAACATTGTGAAATTTATCAAAAATTAAAACAAAAAGTACAAAAAACTGATAAAGTTAATGAAAATGAAAACTAAGAATTATCATTTTTTTAGTACAATATGCTATTTTGTAAAAAAGGAAAAATATGACCTATGAAAGCTTAAAACCTTTAATATATAAATTAGATCCAGAAAATGCTCATGCTTTAGCTGAATTTAGTATGCGAACACTAGATTGTATATTTCCTGGAGGACTTGGTTTTTTTGCAAAAGATTGTGTGATAAATGATGAAATTTTAAATCAAGAAATTTTTAATTTAAATTTTTATAATCCTGTAGGTTTAGCAGGTGGCTTTGATAAAAATGCAACTATGATAAGACCGCTAAGTGCTTTAGGTTTTGGTTTTTTAGAATATGGAACTTTTACTCCAAAACCTCAAAATGGTAATGAAAAACCTAGACTTTTTAGACTTGTTAAACAAGAAAGTATTCAAAATGCTATGGGCTTTAACAACAAAGGCAAAGACGCCATTGCAAAAGAAGTAAAAAAAATCTATCCTTTTAGCATACCTTTAGTGGCAAATATAGGTAAAAATAAAATCACTCCGAATGAAGAAGCTATTAATGATTATATTATTTTATTAAAAGAATTTAAAGATTTATGTGATTTATTTGTGGTTAATATATCCTCTCCAAATACCAAAAATTTAAGAGATTTGCAAAGCGAGGAATTTGTAAGTACTTTATTTAACCAAGCAAAAGAAATCACGAATAAACCTGTGATTTTAAAAATTGCTCCAGATATGAATATAGATAGCGCAATTTCACTTTGCAAAAGTGCTGTTAGTGCAAAAGCTGATGGCATTATCATGGCAAATACTAGTATAGATTATTCTTTGATTGACAATGCAAGAACTTTTGGCGGAATTAGTGGTAGATTAATCACCCAAAAAAGTGCGACATTTTTTAAAGAAGTAGCTAAAGAAATTTATCAAGATACTATTTTAATAGCAAGTGGAGGCATAGATAGTGCCGAACTTGCTTATGAGCGCATTAAAAACGGGGCTAGTTTGGTTCAAATTTATACAGCTATGATTTTTAAAGGACCAAGCATTGTTAAAAATATCAATCAAGGTTTAATTGAGCTTTTAAAACAAGATGGTTTTAATCATATTAGTCAAGCTATAGGAGTTAATTTTAAATGATTAATTATAAAAAAATTACCCTTGAAAATAAACTTGAAGTTTATACTTTACCTGTAAATAAAAAAAGCGGGGTTATAAGTGTAGATATTTTTTATAAAGTTGGCTCAAGAAATGAAAAAATGGGAAAAAGTGGTATAGCCCATATGCTTGAACATCTAAATTTTAAAAGTACAAAAAATTTAAAAGCAGGTGAATTTGATGAAATAGTCAAAGGTTTTGGTGGAGTGGATAATGCAAGCACGGGCTTTGACTATACGCATTATTTTATAAAATGCTCTAGTGAAAATTTAGATAAGTCTTTATGGCTTTTTGCTGAATTAATGCGTAATTTAAATTTAAAAGATGATGAGTTTCAACCTGAAAGAAATGTAGTTTTAGAAGAAAGGCGTTGGAGAACTGATAATAATCCTTTAGGATATTTGTATTTTAGATTATACAACCATGCCTTTTTACACCATCCATATCACTGGACCCCGATAGGCTTTTTTAAAGATATACAAAATTGGAAAATAGAAGATATACAAGATTTTCATCAAACTTTTTATCAACCCAAAAATGCTATTTTGCTTGTGAGTGGCGATATTAACGAAGATGAGGTATTTACTTTAGCTAAAAAACATTTTCAAGATATAAAAAATACCAAAGAAATCCCTATAGTTCATGAAAAAGAACCTGAACAAGATGGTGCTAAACGCGTGATCTTACATAAAGAAAGCGACACACAATTACTAGCACTTGCATATAAAATTCCTGCATTTAATCATGAAGATATGCCAAAACTTTGTGCATTAAGCGAACTTTTGGGAAATGGAAAAAGTTCTTTAATAAGTGAAATTTTAATTGATAAATTAGAATTAATCAATGAATTTTATGCTTATGCAAGTGAAAATATAGATGAGAATTTATTTATATTTATTTGCGTTTGCAATGAAGGTATAAAAGCAGAAGATGTTGAAAAAGAGCTTTTAAAAATTCTTGAAGATGTAAAAAATGCCAAATTTGATGATACTATCATGGAAAAAATCAAAAATACCGTAAAAAGTGATTTTATCTTTTCACTAAGCAATGCAAGTAGCGTTGCAAATATTTATGGCTCTTATCTTGCAAAAGGTGATTTAAAGCCTTTGCTTGATTATGAAAAAAATATAGAAAATCTAAGCAAAGATGATTTAATTCATTGTGCTAAAAAATACTTCAATGAAAACAAATCTACTACAATAATCTTAAAAAAGGGGTGAAAATGGACAATAAAATCATCATAGGAGCAATGACAGCTTTAATAACTCCATTTAAAAATGGAAAATTAGATGAACAAACTTACCACAAACTCATCAAAAGACAAATAGCAAATGGGATTGATGCGGTAGTGCCTGTTGGAACAACCGGAGAAAGTGCCACCTTAACCCATGAAGAACATAGAATTTGTATAGAAATAGCACTAGATGCTTGCAAGGGAAGTTCTTGTAAGGTTTTAGCAGGAGCAGGAAGCAATGCTACGCATGAGGCTGTAAGTTTGGCTAAGTTTGCACAAGAACATGGAGCTGATGGAATTTTAAGCGTTACTCCATATTATAACAAACCCACACAAGAAGGTTTGTATTTGCATTATAAAGAAATAGCAAAAAGCATAGATATACCTGTACTTTTATATAACGTGCCAGGAAGAACAGGCTGTGAACTTCAAACAGAAACCATTATAAGATTATTTAGAGATTGTGAAAATATTTATGGGGTAAAAGAAGCTAGTGGGAGCATTGATAAATGCGTTGATTTGCTAGCACATGAGCCTAGAATGATGCTTTTAAGTGGTGAAGATGCAATTAATTATCCTATACTTTCAAATGGCGGTAAAGGTGTGATTTCAGTTACTTCAAATTTACTTCCTGATATGATTTCAAAATTAACTCATCAAGCTTTAGAAGAAAAATATATTGAAGCTAAAAAAATTAATGATGAGTTGTATAATATCAATAAAATTTTATTTTGCGAAAGCAATCCTATACCTATTAAAGCAGCAATGTATATAGCAGGTTTAACTCCTACTTTAGAATATCGTTTGCCACTTTGTAAACCTAGTGATTGCAATTTAGCAAAAATAGAAGCGATTATGAAAAACTATAATATAAAAGGATTTTAATGGATACTTTTTTTCAAAATAAAACTTTAGTAATTAGCGGTGGAACAAGAGGGATTGGTAAAGCTATTGTATATGAGTTTGCAAAAGCAGGAGCTAATGTAGCTTTTACTTATAATTCTAATGCAGATTTAGCTCAAGAAATTGTAAAAGATTTAGAAAATAACTATAAAATCAAAGCAAAGGCTTATGAGTTTAACATACTTGAACCAGAAACTTATAAAGACTTATTTGAAAAAATCGATCAAGATTTTGACAGAATAGATTTTTTCATCTCTAATGCTATTATCTCAGGTCGTGCTGTTGTAGGTGGATATACTAAATTTATGAAATTAAAACCTCGTGGAATAAATAATATTTTCACAGCAACTGTAAATGCTTTTGTTGTTGGAGCACAAGAAGCAGCAAAAAGAATGGAAAAAGTTGGTGGAGGTAGTATATTATCTATTTCTTCAACAGGAAATTTGGTACATATTGAAAACTATGCAGGACACGGTACAGCAAAAGCAGCAGTTGAAGCTATGGCAAGATATGCTGCAACCGAACTTGGTTCTAAAAACATCCGCGTAAATGTAGTAAGTGGTGGACCAATTGACACTGATGCGCTTAAGGCATTTACAAATTATGAAGAAGTTAAAAATGCAACTATTAATCTTAGTCCATTAAACCGCATTGGACAACCTCAAGATTTAGCAGGAGCATGTTTATTTTTATGTTCTGATAAAGCAAATTGGATCACAGGACATACCTTAATCGTAGATGGTGGTACCACTTTTAAATGATTCATTACCCCATTTTGGGGTATTTTCTTTAAACACAAGGATTAATAAACAATGAATTTACCCAATATCTTAGCATTTATAAGGATATTATTAGCTCCACTTTTGTTTTTTTTGCTTATTAATGATTTTGAAAATATTCATCCTAGTTGGGTAAATTATTTTGCTTGTGTTGTTTTTGGTATAGCTGCCTTAACTGATTTTTTTGATGGTTATATTGCAAGAACTTGGAATCAAACTACAAAACTTGGAGCCATTATAGATCCACTAGCGGATAAAATGCTTGTTTTGGCTGCTTTTTTAGGATTATTACTCACCCAAAAAGCTGATCCTTGGATGATTTATATTATTTTAGTAAGAGAATTTTTTATAACCGGTTTTCGAGTGGTTATGGTGAGTGAAAAATTTGATGTAAGTGCTTCTTTTGCAGGAAAAATAAAAACAACCTTTCAAATGATAGCCATTATATTTTTAATCATGCAATGGCCTTTTGCCAATACATTATTATTTATTGCCTTAGTACTTACACTTTATTCGGCTTTTGAATACATACTAGCTTATATAAAACATTTAAAAAAGGTATAATTTGAAATCATATTTATTTTTATTTATTATCTTAGCTATTGGCTTTAAATTTTATTCTTTTAGTTTTTTAATAACACTTTTGGTTATATCTTTTTTAATTTTTTTTCACGAGCTAGGACATTTTTTAGCCGCAAAACATATGAAAGTCGATGTAGAAATTTTTAGCATAGGCTTTGGAAAAGCTGTTTTTAAAAAAACCTACAAAAACACAGAATATCGCTTATCTACTCTACCTTTTGGTGGTTATGTTAAACTTAAAGGACAAGATGATTTAAATCCTAGTGAAAAAAATTACGAACCAAATAGCTATAACACTCTAAGTCCTCTAGCTAGAATTTACATACTTTTTGCAGGACCATTTTTTAATTTCTTTTTAGCATTTTTGCTTTATATAGCCATAGGTTTTTTAGGTGTGCAAAAACTTGCACCTATTATTGGCAATATAGCACCAAATTCAGCTGCACAAAAAGCAAATTTACAAATTGGAGATAAAATCCTAGCTATAGATGGAGTTAAAATTCAAAGCTTTGAAGAAATTGGCAAACTTGTACATATAAAACCAACCTTACTTAGTATAGAACGCGATGGTAAACTCATCAACCTCACCCTAACCCCGCAAATTGATCAAGGTTATAATGAGTTTTATCAAAAAGTTCAAAAACCACTAATTGGCATAGCACCTAAGGGTGAGTTTGTTACTATTTATCATCCAGGAATTAGTAGTTTAAAATACGCTTATGAAGAAAGTATAGAGGCTTCTTTGCTTATTTTTAAAGGCCTTGCTAAAATCATCAGCGGGGAGTTAGACGCTAAAAACATGGGTGGAATCATCACTATGGTAGATATAACCTCCAAAGCAGCAAACACCGGCATAGTGGTTTTATTTTTAATCACAGCTTTAATTTCTATCAACCTTGGAGTATTAAATTTACTTCCTATCCCAGCGCTAGATGGAGGACATATACTTTTTAACCTTTATGAGTTAATCTTTAAAAAAGAAGTACCAAAAGTATGTTTTGAATATCTTAGTTATTTTGGCATGGCTTTACTTTTAAGTTTAATGGTGTTTGTAACTTATAATGATATTACTCGTTTTATGAACAATTAATAAGTCCTAGTAGCAAAATCATAACGGTTAAATTCGCCTATATTGTTTTTACGGTAAAAGCTATTGTAAAATTGTTTACTTAAACTTTGCTCATAATTTAGTCTAAATCTTACCCACATTGCTGTTTGATCTTTGGCGTTAGTTTTTTCATCTTGATAATTAAGTGATAAATCTAAAATAGAAATTGGAGAATAAGTAATGTTATATTGGTTTTGTAATTCTTTTATATTAGAATTTACATTTAAAACATTCAAATATGGCAAGTCAAACACAATTCCAAGTTCTGTACTATCATCACTATCGTTTTCTTTGATCTTATAATGATTAGCATATGCTTTAAAATAATGACTAAACTGCAATTCAGCGCCAAAGCTATTCTTAGTATAAGCTTCTTTATATTGATCATTAAAATAATTAAAACCAAAATTAAACTCATCAAATTCATAACGATTAATAAGTCCTAAAGAATATGCCTGCTCTGCTTGATCTATTCTTGCTTGTTTTTCTAAAAGTAAGGTAGCATTATCATAATCTAATATCGAATTGATATTTTTTATATTAACACTCAAAGCATTGTAGTCTAAACTTGCTTCTGTTTTATCTTTAGAACTTAAATTTAAAACTTGCCCTAAAGATTTACTAGCAAAGGATCCAAAATCAACATTTTGGGCTTGATATTCTTGTGGTTTTTGAAAAAATACTTGCTTAGAAACTGTATTTGTTTTTTGCTCTTTGCTAACATTAGCCTCACCCTCACCTAAGCTTTCTTCTAAATTTAAAGCAAATGCATTTATGCATATACAGCTTAAAAAAATGTATTTTTTCACTCAACCTCTAATGTATTATTTTATAAAGATACAAAATTCCACATTTATCATGAAATATTGCTAACTCTATATTTATAATAGCATTATATTTTTACAATATAGCTAATAGCATTTCAAACAAAAAAACTACTTGTTATAAAATTTTTCCTTTTTTTAGCATTCTGATTAAAAATCTAGTAGGATGAGTAGCATATAAAAAATCTTTTTCTATTTTTGGTTCATCAAAGATTAATGCACTAAGCATTCTAGCTCCAATAATAGCACTAGCAAAAGCCCTAGATCCATGAGCGATAGAAAAATATAAAGGAATGAAATCATTTGGCACTACTTGACTTTTATTTTTATGCCATAAAAGCGCCTTATAATTTTGCATATAAAAATTTTCATCATAGGCTTGACCTATTATGGCAAATCTATCACTAGAATATGATCTAAATCCTACTTTACCACCCATAATTTCTAAATTTTCACCTTGTAAAAATTCTTTTATATTTTCAATATTTTGCAAATCATCATTTTTTAAAAGCGTTGTGTCTTGATTAAGCCTATCATAACTTGCACCAATAAGTTGCAAATTTAATTCTTCATTGATAGGGCAAATATAGCCTTTTGAAGATAAAGCATGAGAATTTTTTAAAAATGGTTTTAAATGAGTGCATTGACCTCTAACACTACTTAATTTCATATATTTATACTCTAAAAAATTCTTAACATCAGCGCCTTGAGCATAAATTAGCACATCATAATCTTTTAATATTTTTTGATTGTTAAATTGCAAAGAAAACTTTTCATTTTCATAAGAATAATCTTTAAATTCATACTCAAAAAACACCCTAGCCTTGCTTTTTTGTAAAAGCATTTTCACAAGCTCTTGAGGTTTTATGCAAGCTCCATCTTTTAAAAAAGCTTGATTGTTAATAATTTCAAATAAAACATTATCTTTTTGGCTATCAAAACGCTCTTGCATAAGCTCATTATGAGCAAATTCATAAACCCCTTGAGGAATTAAACCTAAAATTTGCCTATAAAATCTACTAGCCTCTAAAAAAGCATATTGTGAAAACTCACCCAATAATACATCAGGTTTTAAAATCAAAGAGCTTAAAATTCCATTGATATTTCCAGAAGCACCCTTGCCTAATGAATTTTCTTTTTCAAAAACATCTACTTGGACATTTCTTAAAGAAAGCTCATAAGCTATACTAGCTCCGGCTATACCTGCTCCGATGATGGCTATTTTTTGTATATCTTTTTTTAAACTTGGAGTGTTAAAATAAGCAAATTTATCTTCAAAATCAAGACCGTTAAAAATAGCCTGTATCATTTCTCTTTTTCTAAAACCTTTGATTTTTTGTACTTGAAAATTATTATTAATTAAAGCTTTTTTTAAAATACTTGCAGAAGAAAAGGTTAAAATCTTAGCATTTATTTTTGAATTTTTAGCAACTTTGTTTATAATATCCTCATCAAACATCTCTTGATTTTTAGCAGGAGCAAAACCATCTAAATACCAAACATCGGCTTTAAAGTCTAAATTTTGTAACTTTTCTTTAGCATCGCCAAATACCAAGTCTAAAAAACAATCTTGAAAATAAAATCTATAAACTCCATCTTTACATGGGGGATAAAATTTTAAAAACTGCTCTAAAAGCTCTTTAAATTCCTCATAAAAACCAAGATTTTTATAAATTTCTCTTAATTTATCTTTTTCTATATAAAAATTTTCAAAACTAAGATAAAATAATCTTTGATTTTCTTTTTTTTCCTTTATAAAACGCTTTAAAGTAAGGAAAAAATTTAAACCTATACCAAAACCAAGCTCTGCAATGATAGTTTGTTTTATTTGAAATTCAAAAGCACTAGTATAGATAAATTCACTCTCACTTAAACCATCACTAGAATTAAAATAATAATCATCAAAATCTAAAGAAAAAGGTGCATTGTTTTTAATGATAATATTTGCTTTTTTCATTGATTTTTATAAAAATAACTCTCTATGCCATTGGCAATACCAATAGCTAATAATTCTTGAAAATTTTTATTTATTAATCTATTTCTTTCACTAGGATGACTAATATAACCTGTTTCAATCAATATAGCAGGCATTTGCGCACCCACTAAAACCCAAAAAGGAGCTTCTCTAACTCCACCATCAACAACTTTATATTTTTTTCTTACATTACTTAAAATCTTTTTTTGCACATCAATAGCTAATTTATTTGAAGCAACTATTTTTTCACGGTTTAAAAAATTTAAAAAGGTTTGTTTGGAAAAATAATTCATCTCTTCAAAATCGGATTGATTTTCCAACTCAGCAGCTTTTTTACTTCTTTCGCTTCTTGCAGGCGATAAGAAGAAAGTTTCAATACCTTGTAAAGTTTTAGCTCTTTGTTTATTTGGAGCTGCATTTGCATGGATAGAAATAAACAAATCTGCCATTTTTTCATTAGCCATAGAAGTTCTATCTCTTAAATTTATAAATTTATCTGTACTTCTAGTATAATAAATTCTATATCCGCGTTTTTTAAGCTCATTACCAAGTTTTAAAGCCACACTTAAAACTACATCTTTTTCTCTAACACCCTTATCACCTAAAGTACCTGGATCTTTACCTCCGTGACCTGGATCAATTACTATGATTTTCCCTGATTTTTTAATGGTAGTTTTTGTTGTTTTTGAGGCAGTTTTTGTCGGTGTTTTTTTGACCTTTTTTTCAAAACCTATAAATAATTCCTCATCATCTAAATCAAGATTAGTTTTAAAATCACTAGTAGAATTTAAAACAACTCTTACCGTAGTTTTATCAAACTGCACTATTGTAATGGATTGGTTTTTGTTAATATCGATTTTTTTTCTATCACCTTCCAAAATAGCTTCAAAGCTTACAATAGAACGATATATTTTACCATCTTTAAAAGAATTGATTTTAATATCTTCAATATCAATATCATTGTTTAATTTTAAATTAACACCATTTTTATCTTTACTTGATTTTAAAATATATAAAGGTTCATTTTTAACAACTTCTTTTTTTACTTCTGTTTTTTTAATTTCTTCTTGTTTTTTAACTACAGGTTTGGGTTCTTCTTTTTTTTCTATTTTTTCAAGTCCCATAAAAAGACTTTGATCTTTAAGCTCTATTTTGATCTTTAATTCTTTTTTTGAGCTTAAGACCAAACGCATACTTGTTGGGTTAAATTGCGACACGATAATATCAAAATCTTTAAATTCAAAATTTTTCTTAGGTCCTTTTAAAATTCCATCAAAATCTGCAACATAACGAAAATTCTTATCACCTTTGAGAGTAAAGTTTTTAATGTCTTTTTGGCTGATTTTTTCACTCAAATCAAGCAAGATACCATTATCTAATTTTTTAACATCAAGCACAAAAAGCTCTTTTTGCACCGGAGCTTTTTTATCTTCTTTTTTATCTTCTTTTTTATCTTCTTTTTTATCTTCTTTTTTATCTTCTTTTTTATCTTCTTTTTTATCTTCTTTTTTATCTTCTTTTTTATCTTCTTTTTTATCTTCTTTTTTATCTTCTTTTTTATCTTCTTTTTTATCTTCTTTTTTATCTTCTTTTTTATTAATAGGTGATGTGACATTAGTTTCAATTTTTGTTTGTTCTTTTTTTATTTTTTGATCTTGTATAACTTTTAAAGCGTTTTTTAAACGTGAAATTTCTTCTTCACTTACTCCGCTTTCTTTAAGCTCTTGCACATAAGCTTTATCATTAAAACCTAAAGAATTTGAACTTATGATTAATCTTTTTAAAATCTCATTTTTTTCTTCATTATTATCATTAATCACACTTTGTATATACAAAGATTTTAATTGCTGGTGCAATTGTAGTTTTTTTTCTGAATTAGAAGTTAAAAAATTTTGATCAAATTTCTTAACTTCTGCATTAGCAAAAACACTAAGATAAAATAATAAAAAAATAAAAAATATTCTAAGCATCTTCACCATTAACTAATTTTTTCATTAGCTCTTCTACACTAATAAGCTTATCTAGTCTATATCCATTAGCCCCTGTAAAAAATAAGCCTGTTTCTTTTTTACCACTCCAAGCATCATATAATCTATCTGCTATACAATAACCCACCTTAGTAGCTTCCTTGCCTCTACCGCATGGTGCAACACAATTACTCACACAAGAAATTTTTGGCCCCATTCTTTTATCTACTAAATTTAAAAGGTTAGTTCTTACCCCTCTTGCAGGATAGCCAACTGGAGATTTTAAAAGCTCAATATCTTCTTTTTTACAATCTAGCAATACTTGTTTAAAATCATCACTCGCATCACATTCAAAAGTTCCTATAAAGCGAGTTCCCATTTGAACGCCACTTGCCCCTAAAGACATCATTTTTTCTATATCTTGCTTATCCCAAATTCCACCTGCAGCGATTAATGGTATATTTCCCCAGTTTTTAATTTCTTGTGCAACTTGTGGTACTACATTTTCTAATTGATATTCATCCATTAAGCATTGCTCATAAGTAAAACCTTGATGTCCACCACTTTTTGGTCCTTCAACTATAACTGCATCAGGCAAGCGATTATATCTACTTTGCCATCTTTTGCAGATAATTTTTAAAGCTTTAGCTGATGATACAATAGGCACCAAAGCAACATCAGGATAATCTTGTGTAAATTCAGGTAAATTTGTAGGAAGCCCTGCTCCTGAAACTATTACATTAAAACCAACTTCACAAGCATTGCGTGCAATTTGCGCGTAATTATTACTTGCATATAAAATATTACAACCTAAAGGTGCGTCTTTACAAACCTTTCTAGCATTATCTATCAAGGCTTTTAAGCCTGCTTTTGAGTAGAAATTATCACTACCATAAGGTTTTGCATTAAACTCTTTGTCTATATGTGTTCTATTTTCATAATATCCAGTTCCTACTGAAGAAATAATCCCTAATCCACCATTTAAAGAAACCGCAGAAGCAAGTTTGTCCCAACTTATACCAAGTCCCATACCACCTTGAAAAATAGGATATTTTATCTCATGCTTTCCAATTTTTAAAGCTTTAAAACTCATCATATTACCTTTAATTTTGCAAATTTTCTTTTTCCAACTTGTAAAATATATTCACCGCTTTCTAGTTGGTATTGTTCATCTTGAACTTTTTCTCCATTAACACTTACTGCATTTGAATTAATCAATCTTCTAGCAGCTGAAGTAGAGCTTTCCATTTTACACTCTACTATAGCTTTTGCAAGCCAAATACTACCTTCTAAGGCAAAACTTGGCATATCACTAGGAAGCTCTTTTGCACTATGAACTTTATCGAATTCTTCCTTAGCTTTTAGCGCACATTCGCTTGAGTGAAAACGTGCAGTAATTTCTAAAGCTAAATTTTCCTTAGCTTTTTTAGGATGTAATGAACCATTTTTAATATCATCTTTTATTTGTGAAATTTCATTTAAGCTTTTTTCACTTAAAAGCTCATAATATCTAAACATTAGCTCATCACTTATACTTAAAATCTTAGCATACATATCTTTAGCATCTTCTGTTACACCGATATAATTTCCTAAGCTTTTACTCATTTTATTTACGCCATCAAGGCCTTCAAGCAATGGCATCATCATCACCGCTTGTTCTTTTTGGCAATTATATACTCTTTGAAGCTGTCTACCCATTAAAAGATTAAACTTTTGATCCGTTCCACCCATTTCTATATCACTTTTTAATGCAACGCTATCATAACCTTGTAAAAGTGGATATAAAAACTCACAAATTGATATAGGACTTTGCTCTTTAAAACGCTTGGTAAAATCATCTCTTTCAAGCATTCTAGCAACACTAAAAGTCGAAGTAAGTTCTACTATACCAGCAGCACCAAGCTCATTTAGCCATTTAGAATTAAAATGAATTTGAGTTTTATTTGGATCTAAAATCTTAAAAACTTGCTCTTCATAAGTTTTAGCATTTTTAAGCACTTCTTCTTTATCAAGTTTTTTTCTTGTTACACTTTTTCCTGTTGGATCTCCAATTTGAGCAGTAAAATCACCTATTAAAAACTGCACTATAGCTCCATGCTTTTGAAGCAAAGCCATCTTACTTAAAACTACAGTATGACCCAAATGCAAATCAGCAGCCGTAGGATCAAAACCAGCCTTTACAAAAAAATTTTCACCTTTTTCATAGTAATTTTTTACTAAAGAAACTAATCTTTCTTCATCAATAATTTCTGCTATTCCTCGTTTAATTTCTTTAATAATTTCCTCAATATTCATTGCAAAACCTTTTTTTTAGTGATTATTATACGCATCATTTAAAGATGTAAAATCTAAAATTTTATATCTAGCTTTTAATCTTTCTTTTGCATTTTCAACATCTACATTATTAGGTAATTCAACCTGCACTTCAAAATAATTTGCCACCACAGGCTCTGAATCGGCTGAATTAATACTTAAAACATTAATTTGCATTTTAGCTAAAGTAGTTAGAAAATCTGCTAAAGAACCTTTTTTATTTTCTATAGAAACGATGATTTTGTAACTTTTTATCGAGCTATCATTCCAAGAAACAAAAACCATTTCTTTATTATCTTCTATCATTTTCATTGCTTGCTCGCAAAGCTTATGGTGTATCGTTGCTCCAGTTGAGTGTCTAAAAGCAATGATTTCATCCCCTCTTTTAGGTCTACAACAATAATCAAAATTAATCGTGGTTATTTTATAGTTAGAACCAATTACTATACTTTCAAATTTTTGCTCATTTTGCTCAAATTTAGCTGCTTGATTTTGCCCTACATATTTTCTAAGAGCTATAATTACCTCTTTAAAATAATTAAAATCCAAGGCAATTTGTCTGAGCTTTTTGTTAAATTTTTCTTTTTCAAGCCATTCTTCTATAAGCTTAGAATCTTTATTAAATACTGTAGATAAAAGATTTATAGCAATTTTATTATTTAATTCTTTTTTCTTTTGCTTACAAAAATCTCTTATACTAGCTCTAGCCTTTCCTGTTTTAACACTATCTATCCAAGAACATCTAAAAAATTCTTCCTCTGAAGTTTCAATGCTAACTATATCTCCATTTTTTAACACAGTTAAAAGTGGTACTCTCATACGATTAACAAAAGCAGTTTTTGCATGAAGCCCTACTTTAGTATGAACCTCATACGCAAAGTCTAAAGCCGTGGCTCCACGCGGCAAAGTGAAAATCTCACCTTTTGGGGAATACACCGCTATATCTTCTATATATAAACTATCTTTTGCATATTCATAAAGCTCAATAGCATCACAATCTTGTATATTATTTCCTTCTTCTTTGCCGTGCATGGAAATATCTGCAAGCCAATCTAAATTTGGTGTTGTTATATTTCCTTCTTTGTATTTCCAATGTGCTGCCACGCCAAATTCAGCAGTCTTGTGCATATCAAAGGTGCGAATTTGAGCTTCTATGATATTTTTTGCATCAAAAAGTGTTGTGTGTAAGGTTTGATAACCATTTTGTTTTGGCAAGGCTATATAGTCTTTAAATCTTGAGATTAAAGGATTAAAATGCGTATGTAAAATTCCTAAGGCCAAGTAACAATCATAAACTTTTTCTACCAAAATTCTTACACCCAAAAGGTCTAAAACTTCATCAAGCCCTACACCTTTTCTTTGCATTTTCAAATAAATAGAATAATTATGTTTAATTCTTTTATGTATAACAAAACTGCCTTGTCTAAAACCATTCTCTAAAAACAACATTTCTATCTTTGAAATAAATTCATTAAATCCAAGTTGAATTTGTTGATCTTTTGCATTTATATAATTATCAATTTGTGCGTACTCATCAGGTAGTAAAAATTTAAAACTTAAATCTTCAAGTAAATTTTTTATACTTGAAATTCCAAGTCTGTGAGCTATAGGTGCATATACCACCAAGGTTTCTTCGCTGATTCTTTTTTGTTTATCTTCTCTTAAAAAATTTAAAGTAAGCATATTGTGTAATCTATCGCAAAGTTTTATTACAAGCACACTCACATCTTCAACACCAGCTAAAAGCATATTTCTAAAAGTTAAAGCAGATTTTGCAAGTTTTTCATTAGAATTAGAGCGTGTAAGATGATCTTCTCTAATACTGACTATTTTAGTTAAACCTTGAACTAATTTGGTTACCTCTTCACCAAAATTTGCATTTAATTCCTCTTCATTGCAATTTGTATCTTCTAACACATCATGCAATAATGCAGCTATGATCATAGACTGCACAGGACTTAAAAACGCCACAAAAGAAGCCACTAATATAGGATGAACTGCATATGGTTCTCCACTTTTTCGAAATTGTCCTTCGTGTTTTTGAATACAAAAATCTACTGCTTTTTCTAAAACAGCAGATTGTGGGAATACCATAAAAAGGATTTCTTTTGCTCTTTGTAAATCCTTACAATTTTTAACATCATCAACAAGTTTATCTAACAATAACTCATCATTTACTAGCTTCAATAAATCCCTCTAAAACGATTTTATCTTCTGCTATTTCATGTAAAGCAATGTCGGTGTATTTGTATTTATTTTTATCTAAATTTACCAAAGGTTCTGCACCATTTGCAAGCTCTTCAGCTCTTTTAGCTACTACAAGAGCTAATTTGTATCTATCATCTTTTAGTTTTTTTAATGCTTTTGCAGCTATTTGTTCTACTCTCATTTTTTGCCTTTAATCTTGATTTTTAACAATAGAGCATAAACTCATATCGCCTTGAATGATTTTTAATAAATTTCCTTCTTTAAACATATTACATACCACAATAGGTAAAGCATTATCTTTAGCTAAGGCTATTGCCGTATCATCCATAACTTTGATATTATCATGTAAAGCTCTTTCATAGCTTAATTCATTTAGCATAATTGCATCATCATATTTTTTAGGGTCTTTATCATAAATTCCATCTACTTTAGTCGCTTTAATAATCATATCTGCTTGAATTTCCACCGCTCTTAAAGTTGCAGCAGTATCTGTAGTAAAATAAGGATTACCTGTACCACAAGCAAAAATAACTATACGTCCCTTTTCTAAATGTCTATGTGCTCTTCTCATGATATAAGTTTCACAAAATGCTTCCATTTGAATAGCACTTTGAACCCTTACATCAAGTCCAGCACTTTCTAATGCTTCTTGCATAGCTATAGAATTAATCACAGTAGCAAGCATACCCATATGATCACCACTTGTTCTTTTTATAAGTCCATCTCTTGCAGCAGATACCCCTCTAATGATATTTCCACCGCCTATTACTATACCTACTTCAACATTTTCATTAATTAAGCTTTTTATTTCAGAAGCTATGTATTTTAAAATAGAATTTTCTATACCAAACCCATTTTCTCCAGCCAAAGCTTCCCCAGAAAATTTAACCAATACTCTTTTTCTTTTATTGTTCATTAAATTTCTCCTTTGATTTGAAACTATATCAAAATTCGCATTAAAAAAAACTAATTTATTTAATCATTTCTAAAGGATTAATATGAAAATTCTTTTGTGTTACTTCAAAAGTTAAATCACTCTCAACCCTGCCTATAATATAACCTTTTTTAATATTTCTACCCACTTTAACCCCAGGTGCAATTTTATCTAAATGTGCATAAATAGTATGTATACCATCTTTATTTTCAACAATCACAACTTGTTTTAAAGTTGGAGTCGCTTTTGCAAAAACCACTTTACCATCTAAGACATTTCTTACTGCAGCATTAGCACTATCACTTTTTAAAACTACATTTTCGTTATAAATTTTAATATTATAAATAGGATCTATGTAATTTCCAAATTTTTGTTTTACCGTGTAAGATTCTAAAGGGGCGATTGTCTTAGGGCCACTATAGCGCTTGACACTGCTTGTTTGATAGCTTGAACCCACTTGTTTTATGTTTGAATTTGGCTTTTTATCTTCTTTTTTTTGTGCTAATTTTTCTTCTTCTTTTTCTTTGATAATTTTTAATTTATTAAGTGTTTTCCTTAATTCTTGTTGTTGGGCTTGTAAATTAGAAAGTTTTCTAGTATAAATTTCCTTATCAGTTTTTTGTTTAGCTATTTCTTGCTCTTGTTTTTTTCTAAGATTTTTAAGCTCATCAATTTGATCTTTATAAACTTTTAAATTGCTATTAATTGTAGTGATTTGTGTTTGTTTTTCTTCTATTTTTTTGCTTATATCTTCATAATCTTTTGAAATTTGGTAAAATTCCTCCTTGAAAATTTTATCCAAAACCCCAACTAATTCTAAAGCTATGATACTATCTTCGCTTTCAATATAATTTTTAGGAATTGCCAAATCATAAGCAAAATCTTTAGCAATTAAATCGATTATCTTTCCTTCGATTTTATTTTTATTTTGCAAAAGATCTTTATTTTGCGCATTAAGTTGTTCTAGTGCTTTTATTTGAGTTTTTACCGAGCTTTCAAGCTTAGAGGTTTTTGAAGTTAAAGTGCTAATTTCTGAAGCGATTTTTTTTAAATTTTTCTCATTATCTAAAATTTCACTAGCTAAATCTTCTAACTTTTTAGATAACTGCTTTACTATACGTTCATTTTCTTTGATATCTTTTTGTTTTTGTGCAATTTCATTTGCAAATAAAACAGAAAAAGAAAACAAAAAAAGCAAAAAGCATTTTTTCATTTTCTAACCTTAAACATTACAAAATTCACACAAGCAAAACAAACACAAAGCATTGCTAAAAAAATCAAAAACAAATGTGTAAAAATACTTATTTTAGGTAAGCTAATGTCTACACTTTGTAAAGCTAGTTTAATGGATTCAAGATCATAAACTTGGGTAAAAAATAATACAAGCAACAAAAATGCTATAAAACAATCAATAAAAACTATCTTATAAAGCATAAAAGATCTAAACCAAAACGGTGCCCCAAGTAAGCACATGATTTCCACTCTTTGAGTATGCTCAAAAAGCCAAATTTTCATTTGCTTAAGCAATAATACAAAACTAAGCAATATTATAATAAACAAGAAAAACCATAATAAAAATTTTACCAAAACCAAAAGTTTATAAATTTTTGTATGTGTTTTCGCAAAAGTTTCTACTTTAGCAATATTAGGATTTTTTAAAAGCTTATCTTTTAAAGCATTTAGTTCATCTTCTGATAAAAGCTTATTAAGCTTTAAAGTATAAAATTTTGGCAATGTAGCTTTCAAAACCTCTATATTTTTAGCCGATATATCATTCTTAAGTCTATCTATCATTTCATTTGGATTTAAAATTTCTAAAGATTGAAAATGACTTACTTGATCTTCTATGCTTTTTTTATCTAAGTGAGTTTTTCCTACTAAAATGATATTATAGTCTTTATTTAAAAGTTTTTCATAATGCTCTATAGTTTTGTTTGTAATGATTAAAAACTCAAAAGCAAACATCATTACCATTAAAGCAAATATCAAAGAAAGATGATTTTTAAAAGATTTCATTCATTCTCCCATTTTCTATATTAAAACGACGATAATCAAGTCTTAAATTAGTAGGAATTCTATGCGTAACAACAACTACGCAAGTTCCAAGTATTTCTCTAGCTGATTTTAATAAAGTCCATATAATATCTGAAGAATACTCATCCAAATTTCCCGTTGGTTCATCACATAAGAGTAATTTTGGATTATGCGCCAAAGCTCTTGCCATAGCCACGCGTTGTTGCTCTCCACCTGAAAGCTGAGCTGGCTTTTTATCAGCTTTGAAAGTTAAATTTACATGCTTTAAAAGCTTTGCAGCTTGCTCTTTACATACATTCTTACTATAACCTTTAATCATCAAAGGTAGCATTACATTTTTTTCTACACTAAATTCTTGCACTAAACGATAATCTTGAAAAATAATTCCTATTTTTTGCCTAAGCTGCAAAAGCTCAGCATTAGAAATATCTACTAAGTCATTATTGCAAACCTTTAAGCTTCCACTTATTGGCTCCAAATCTCCATAGAAAGATTTTAACAAAGTTGATTTTCCACTACCACTTTTTCCTGTAATAAAAACAAAATCATTATCTTTTAGTGAAAAACTAGCATTTTCTATAACAAGTTCATCATAACCAAGACAAAGCTTTTTAGCTTCTATCATCACTGCTTTTTCCTTATTTATTTTATAAATTATTATTTGATATAAGAATACAATATTTCTCTTAATTTTTCTATAGCTTTTAAATTTTCTTTAGTTTTAAAGGGTTGCTCAAAGATAAATTCTATTTTTTGTGTGTTTAAAGCTATATAAACATGTTCAGGCTTGTAAAAAGCGCCAAAAGCTATTTTGATGATAAGCCCATCATCTTTAATGTATATTTTTTCAAAATGTAAGAAAAAATCCTCACCTTTAAAAACTTCATTTTTAAAATTCTTTTTTATACAAGCTAATTCTTCTGTGCTTAATCTTAGATCTTCAATAGCAAATTTTTGATCCTTACTTAAACTTTCACTCTTACTAAAACCACTGATGATTAAATCATATATATCTTTATTTTGCCTTTTCCATCGATCTTCATATTTGCTTGAAATTTCTAAATTTTCATTTTTTTTGATTAAAGCTTTTAAATGTGAAAAAGTTAAAAAAGTTTCTAAGGTAAAATCAAAATACAAAAAGCTATCTGTTCTTAGTTCAAATTGTCCATTTTCTTTTAAAACTCTAGCGCATTCATTTGCAAAATTTAACCCCACTACTCTACGGTGAGGCTTTTTATCCCAAGGGACAGGAAAATGCAAAAAGATTTTATCTACTAGATTAGATTCAAGTACGCTTAATAATAATCTTGCATCGGTTTCTATTAATAAAACATTATTTAAGTTTTCACTTAAGGCAAGTTTAGCTACTTGCTCTAACGCAGGGGTGTAAATTTCTATACCAATTATCAAAACATCAGGATTTGATCTTGCTTGATAAAGTAAATGCCTACCACTTCCAAAACCTATTTCAATATAAATTTGCTTTTTGCTTTTTATTTGCTCTAACAACTCTTTTAAATCATTAGCAATTAAAGGTGTTTTTTGGATTAACCTTGTATGTTTTAATGCCACAGCTTCACAAACTACATCTTGAGTGAAATTTTCTTTAAACACAAGTAAAGCTTTTTGCAAATATCCAATTTGCGAAGGCTTAGTATGTTTTTCACCTTTAATAAGCCATTCTTGTTTTTTTTCATCTTTTTTAATCTGCAAAAAAAAGTTTTCTTGTTTTATGCGCGTAAAAAGCAAGTCTACATTTTCACCTTTAGCAAGCCATAAAAATTCAACCCCATCTTTTTCAAAAGGAAGTTGAATTTCTTTTAAAATTTTACACTTAAAATTTGGCATTATTTCACCGCTGTAAATTTATCAGAAGCTTTTGATTCTATACCATTTGCATCAATAGCTATAACTTCATAACTATACACTTTTCCAGGAACAGCTGTGATATCTTTTAATTGTTTAGATTTAATCTCTTTAAATACAGCATTACTTCCACCGCCGCTTCTTTTAACTATATACTCTTTAGCTCTATCATCATTATCAACCCATTCAACTCTAATACCATCATCTTCAACAGCACACAAAACAATACTTGGTGCTAATGGTGCCCCTAAGGTAATACCTTCTACAGGCTCATTTGCTATAGGACTTTCCAAGCCATCTTTATCGACCATACTAACTTTATAATATCTTTTTTCAGCCACACCTTTAACTACATCTTCATAAGCATTTTCAGAAGTTTTAGCTACCACGCTAAAAGGTAAAAAGGTAGTTGAACTAGAATAAATTTTATAATAAGCAAAATCAGCATAGTCAATTTTATCCCAAGTTAAAATAATTTTTCTTGGCGCATCTTTACTTGCTTGTAAATTACTTACCATAGGAGGAAGCGCTTTGGTGGTTGATTCGACTATCTTACTTGGGGTGCTTTTAATACCATCATAAGTTAAAGCTATGATTCTATATTGAAAACTCTCATCAGGTTTTAATGAATCATCTATATATTCAGCACTTAAGCGATTTTTAACCCTGGTTAATTCTTTAAATTTCATATCTTTCATATTTGCACGCTCAATGATGTATGAATTTACTCTTAAATCAGGGTGTGGTCTCCAAACTATTTTTACACGATTTGGCAACCCCACAATAGCTTGCACAAAAGGCACTGGATCAATCACTCTATTTGTAAAAGCTTCTATGCTTACACCATCTTGAGAAACTTGTCCAAGCTCGTTAAAGGTTTTCATAGAATAATAATACCTTGTATTTGGCTCTAAATTTGTATCAGTATAATGAGTTTGAAATTTATTTTTGATTTTTGCTATAAGCTCCATAGGTGCACCAGCTGCATTTGCTCTATAAATATAATATCCTGCTATATTTTGATCATACAAAGGTTCCCATTCAAAAGCTATGCTTGTAATATCACTTATACTTTTAATATTTGAAATTTTTGGTAAAGTATCATTTACTTGAGCAATTTGAGGCGAACTCATAGTTGTACTACAAGCACTAAAAGCCAAAGCAGAACTTAAGATAATCCAGTGAAGTTTTTTCATCTATCTCTCCTTGTGTAAAATTTTCTTTTAAAATTTGATAAAAATCATCAAACATAGGAGCTTTTATAAACATTAACTCTTTAGTCCTAGGATGAATAAAATAAATCAAATACGCATGAAGCATTACTCTATTATACTTTATTTTTCCTTTATATCCGTATAATTGATCTCCTAAAATATATCGATTAAAATCTGCTAAATGCACCCTGATTTGATGAGTTCTTCCTGTGTATAACTTAGCAGCTATCAAAGAGCAGTTTTTAGCACTTAATAAATTTATAAAATCTGTTTTTGCATTTTTTGCTAAAGGATTTTTAGTATTTGTAGTAATTTTTTTAAGCCTATTGTTAGGACAACGCATAATAGCTTTTTCATTACTCATTTTATCATTTTTCAAAGGCAATTCACTCAAAGCAAGGTAAAATCTACCCATACTTTTATCTAAAAGCTGATTTGCTAAAAATTGATGTGCTTGATTGTTTTTAGCTATGATGATAGCTCCGCTTGTGCCTTTATCAAGTCTATGCACAAGTCCTGCTCTATGCTCTCCATTTAAATTTGATAAAGCATAGCCCTTATGCAAAAGCCAATCCACCAAAGTCGCTTCTTTAACACTACTTGCACCATGCACGACAACATTAGGAGCTTTGTTTAAAACTAAAACATCATCATCTTCATATAAAATTTCTATATCAAACTCAGGCGTGTAGCTTTCTTTGGCTTCTTTTACTAAGGGTAAAAAAATACTTATTTCATCTTTTTGTTTTATTTTTTTAGAACTTTTATTTTCTAATTTTTCATTAATATATATGCAATTTTCTTTGATTAGTTTAGCAACTTGCGAACGACTTTGTTTAAGTATATCTGATAAAAAAATATCCAATCTTTCTTCACAAAGTGATGAAATTTTTAGCATATTATATTTCCTTGTGATAAAATTTGCAATTTTAGCATATAATTACACAATATTTTGTAAAAAAGGTTAGCTTTGATAAAACTTGATAGAAGAATTCTAACGCATTTTGATTTTGTTCAACCTCTTTTAGTGTTACCTATCATAGCTATATCTTTTCTTTTAATTTATGAAGCAAATATACGCTTAGCTGAAAAGCAATTTATCTACACTTTAGTGGGTTTTGCAGGATTTGCATTTTTTTTCTTTTTACCTTTAAGAAGATTAATGTGGCTTATACCTGTATTATATTGGATCAATATAGCTTTGCTTTTGAGTGTGGATATTTTTGGTGTTGAAAAACTTGGTGCTAGAAGATGGCTTGAAATACCTTTTACACATTTTACCATACAGCCTTCTGAAATTTTCAAACCCTCCTTTATTTTAATGCTAGCTTATTTGATTTATCAAAACCCACCACCTCATAATGGCTATGGTTTAAAACAATTTTTAAAGCTAAGTTTTTATATCTTACTCCCATTTTTACTTATAGCAGGAGAGCCTGATTTAGGAACAGCTTTAGTACTTTTAATAGTAGGCTTTGGAACACTTTTTATTATAGGAGTAAATTATAAAATTTGGCTTAGTATTTTTTTAGCTATAGCTATTGCTTCACCTATTATTTATAGTGATTTTTTAAAACCTTATCAAAAACAAAGAATTCATGATTTCTTAGCTGAAGAGCCAAGTTACCATGTAAAACAATCCATCATTGCAATAGGAAGCGGTGGTTTGAGCGGAAAAAAAGCAGATGAAGCCACACAAACACATTTTAAATTTTTACCTATTTCTACAAGTGATTTTATCTTTGCATATTTATCTGAAAGATTTGGTTTTATCGGTGCGGTTATAATCATATTGCTTTATACCTTACTCATTTTTCACTTATTGAGTTTAAATTATAAGCTCAAAGATGATTATTTTACAAGAGTGGTAACAAATTGCATTGCTTTATTTATTTTCATATATGTGGCGGTAAATATATCAATGACCATAGGTTTTGCCCCCGTTGTTGGTATACCTATGCCATTTTTTAGTCATGGTGGAAGTTCTTTTGCTACCTTTATGATTTTCTTTGGAATTTTACAAAATTTAATAACTTTTAGATATTTAGCAATAGAAAAAGCGGTAAAAATAAAATTCTAAATTTAAATTAAGGAAATAAAGATATAATAACATTTTTATTTTAACTTCTGGCGGATTTATAGCTCAGTTGGTTAGAGCAACCGGCTCATAACCGGTTGGTCGCAGGTTCGAGTCCTGCTAAATCCACCATTTATTTTTTACTCCCGAGTGTTTTTTTGGCAAATTATATTCAAAATATTAAAAAAGAGTTTTTATATTTTCAAAAATAGCTTTTTGTATATTATATATGACAATCTATTTTACATCTAAATTATATCTTTTTCATAGATAAAACTAATTATACTATGTGAGCTATTATCATACTTTATAATATTTTCTAAAGCTTTGAAAAATCACTAGGAATTTTGATAATCAAATTTTCATTTTTTAAGTTTAATTTCTTAAATGATAGGTTTTATTATCATAGTAAAAACTTTGGTTTAAAAATACTTTTTTAAAAAATATATAGTCTTTATAAAAAAGCTTCTTGGTAAATTTTATTTAAAATTTATATCTAGATTGATATAAACCTTTATATCAATCTATGTTATTGATTTAATATCATCATATAAAACTTCATCTTGTGAATTTGGATTTGTAAAACCTTGTTTTAAAAGCATATATCTATTAAACCTAGTTACATTACCCAAATTCTTTAAAACATCTCTCTTGTATTGCTTTTAAAATCTTGCTATTTTTTAAATCAATTAC
>NZ_JANQCW010000010.1:0-56489 GCF_024723635.1 Campylobacter sp. W0066.1
TTCCAACCGCCATAAGACCTTTATTACGCAGTTCATCTCCTACTTTTGGACCTACTACATCCACGCGGCGCACTTCAAATTTACCTGTATCTTTTAATAAATTTGCAATACTTACTCCAATGTCACTTCCCAAGCTATCACTACTTCCTGAAAAACGAATAATCACTTCATTAGCACTACCAAATTCAGTAACACTAGCTCCTTTTAAATTTTCATTGATAGCTAAAGCTTTGCGAATTTCAGCCAAAGGAGCTTTTTGCTCGTATTGAAGTTGCACTAAAGTTCCACCGGTAAAATCAATACCAAAATTTAAACCCTTAGTAAAAAGGATAAAAATAGAACCAAAAAATAAAATAAAAGACAAAGAGATGGCTGCAAATCTCATTCTCATAAAATCATAAACATGTTTTTGACTAAAAAATTGCATTAAGGTCTCCTATATCCAAACCATAATCTTGTGTTATTGCTTTTTTCCATACGGTTCATAAACATTTCAAACATACCATGAGTTCCAACAATAGAAGTAATCATCGAAACTAAAATCCCAATACTCAAAGTCACCGCAAAACCTTTTACTGCACCTGTTCCATAAGCATAAAGTACCACCGAAGTAATAAGCGAAGTAATGTTAGAATCTAAAATCGCACTCATTGCATGCTTATAACCATTTTCAACACTTTGCCTTATGCTAGCACCTTCTCGCAATAATTCTCTAATTCTTTCATTAATAATAACATTAGAATCTACTGCCATACCCACAGTCAGTACAAGTCCTGCCATACCAGGTAAAGTTAAGGTTGCTCCAAACATAGCCATTACAGCAATAATCACTAAAATATTTGCTACCAAAGCAATATTAGCAAAAATTCCTGCTATACCATAATACATCACCATAAATGCAATAACTAATATAGAAGCACCTGCTAGAGCTATCATACTCATTTTAATACTATCAGCACCCAAAGATGGTCCAACGCTTCTTTTTTCAAGCATTTTAACCGGTGCTAAAAGCGCCCCACTTCTTAAAGCAATGGCCACATCATGAGCTTCTTCAACAGTAAAACTGCCGCTAATTTGGCCGCTACCCCCGCCTATTCTTTCATTAATTCTTGGAGCTGAATATACTTTATTATCCAAAACTATAGCTAAGCGTTTGCCTACATTATTTCCTGTGTAATCTCCAAATTTTTTCGCACCTTCTGAATTTAAAGTAAAATTAATCACAGGAAGATTATTACTTTGCGCAAAACCTACTTTTGCATCTGTTAGCATAGAACCATCAAGAATAGGTATAGATTTTACTAGATATTTAATTTGAGGATTTTTTGCATCTTCAAAAATCAAGTCTCCATATTCAGCAGCTTGAGCTGGAGTAAGATTATTTACCTGATCCATTCTAACATCATCTACTTCCATTAATTGCAAATGCGCAGCTTTTGCGATAAGTTCTCTAGCTCTAGCCTCATCTGCAGCAGTTTTAATACCTGGAAGCTCGACTAAAATTTTATCCTCACCTGATCTTGCTACATTTGGTTCTGCAAGGCCAAATTGATCAAGTCTGTTTCTAATGGTTTCTACAGCTTGTAAAATAGCTTGTTCATGAGTTAATTTAATTTCTTCTTGGGTTAAAGAAAGTGTGTAGTGTAAATTTTCATGTGTAATAGCCAAGCCTTTAATGTCTTTTAATAACAAATCAACCTTAGCTACATCATTTTCATCTAATAAACTAAATTCAATACTAGCATCATTTACTTTGATTTTATCAACAATAATATCTTCTTTATTGATAGAATAACTAAGAGAAGAGGCTATGGATTTAACCTTTGATTTAACCGCCTCTTCCACTTCCACACCTAATAACATATGCAAACCACCTTGCAAATCAAGTCCTAGGTTGATCTTAGCACCACTTTGGGTTTGCATAAAAGAAGGTATGGAAAAAACTAATCCTATAAGAAAAACTACAAAGAAAATAATACTTCTATAGGTAATTTTTCCACTACGCATCAATTTTCTTTGCTATAAAATCTCTAGAAATTTTTACAACTACATTTTCATCATTAAGCTTAACTTTGATAAAATCCTCTTCTGGTTTTACCACCTCGCAAATTATCCCACCATTTGTGATGATTTTATCCCCTTTTTCTAAAGATAAAACCATTAATTTGTGGTCTTTTGCTTGTTTTTGCTGTGGTCTAATAACCAAAAAATAAAAAATCGCAAAAAGCACAATGAGAGGCAACAATGAAGTCCAAATATTTCCGTTTTCTGCCATTTCTTCCCCTTTTTTTAAAGTTCATAAATTCTAATTCTACCACTTTTAAAATAATAAAAGCCTTTTTTTCTGCACTTTTATTGTCAAATTTTATTTATTTTTCTTTTTTTGAAAATTTACTTTTTGAATTTATTTCACCATTTTTAAGTATATATGGTTTGGTTTTATTGCTAAGAAATAAAAGTAAAGTAGGATATTTTTATACCGGATTTTTTGTAGGAATTTTATGGTTTTGGTGGATAGCTTTATCATCAATTTATTTTGATTTAGCTTATTTAATTCCTTTGGAAATTATCTTAATCGGATTAATTTATGGATTATTATTTTTAGTATGTTTTTTTCTTAAATATGACTTTTTAAGGCTTTGTGGAATTTTTTTACTTAGTTTTGTTCATCCTTTTGGCTTTGATTGGCTAAATTGGGGTGTTTTAAGTGTATATGGAATCTTTGATGCAAGTTATCAAGGCATTATAACTATGTTTTTGATTGCTTATTTTTATTATGAAAAATACATTTCAAGATATTATAAGATGGCAATCATTTTAATCCTTATTCTAATCGGAGCTCAATATAATCAAAAACAATCACAAGCACTAAATTTAGACTATAAATTAATCCAAACTAATATCTCTCAAGATCAAAAATTCATACAAGAAAATTTACAAACTCATTCTAAAGATATATTTTATCAAATCAATCAGGCCATAAAAGAAGGTAAAGAAGCAATTATTTTTCCTGAAACAGCTTTTGCCTTTGCTTTAAATAAAGCTCCAAGTTATTTACAAGTTTTAAAAGATTTATCAAAACAAATCATCATCATCACAGGTGCTATAAGTACTACACCTAATCATCTATACAATAGTACTTATGTATTTGACAATGGTAACATACAAGTTTTTAACAAACATTATCTTGTACCTTTTGGAGAAGAAATTCCTATATTTAAAACCTTTTTTAAAAAATACCTTTTAAATATTGATGAATTTTCAAAAGGAAAAGAATTAAATCAATACACTCTAAATAATCAGCTCATCACTAATGCTATCTGCTTTGAAGCTACAAAAGAAAAACTTTACAAACACTCAAAAATCATCATAGCCATTTCAAACAATGCTTGGTTTAATTTTTCAAGTGAGTATAAATTACAAAATTTTCTAATGCGTTTTTATGCAAATAATTATAATGTAAGTATATATCATGCAGTTAATGGAAAAGAAAATGCAGTAATTAAACCAAAAGAGATATTGATTTTAAAAATAAAAGAAAAACTTTTAAAGCAAAATGAAGCTTAAAAGCTTCATTTTATAATGCTTTAAATTCATCAAGCGCGTCTAATTTTTCCCAAGGATAATCAGCCTGTCCCACTTGACCACGAGCAGCTACATCGGCATACATGAAAGTATCTTTACTTGGTTTATCAAGATTGAATTTATTTTTAATCCAATTTGGAGTTAATGGGAAAGTTTTCATCACAAAATCACTTAAAATATCATCATTTAATCTTGTATTTGTTCCCATGCAATCCACGCTTACAGAAGTTGGCTTAGCCACACCTATAGCATAAGAAAGTTGTACTATACATTTTTTAGCAAGCCCTGCTGCTACGATATTTTTAGCAAGCCATCTTGCAGCATAAAGCCCACTTCTATCAACCTTAGTATAATCTTTAGAAGATTGCGCACCACCTCCTATTGGAGCATAGCCACCAAAGCTATCTACTATAAGTTTTCTTCCTGTTAAGCCACTATCATGTAATGAACTGTGATTTACATATTTTCCCGTTGGGTTGATTAAAATTCTTGTTTTTTCTGGGCAAAAAAGCTCTTTTGGCAAATTTGAATCCAAAATCAAATCCATCACCAAAGCTCTTAAATCTTCTATTTTCATACTTTCAACACAAGGAGCTGAAACTACAATAGTATGGATACTTTGAGGTTTACAATTTTCAAAATTTTCTTTATTTGCATAATCAATTGTCACTTGAGTTTTAATATCCACTCCAAGTTTATCAGGATTCTTTTTTGCAAACTCATATACTTTATCACAAAGCATTCTAGCATAAGAAATAGCTGCTGGCATATATTCTTTTGCTTCATTACTTGCAAAACCAAACATTATCCCTTGATCACCTGCTCCAATTTCTCCATCTTCTTGATCAACACCTTGATTAATATCAGGACTTTGCTCATTTAAAAATACCATTACATCTAAATCATCAGGATGTAAACATTGCTTTTTATTAAAATGTGGATGTCCATCGTAACCAATATCTACTAAAGCTTTTTTTACAATATTTTCATAATCTTGTTTTTCTAGCTTATGTTTTGATTTAATCTCGCCACCAATTACTACTTTATTTCCTGCTACAAAAACCTCACTAGCAACCCTTGAGTCTTTATCGTGAGTTAAAAAAGCATCCACTATAGAATCAGCTATAATATCAGCACATTTATCAGGATGTCCTGCGCTAACAACTTCAGAAGTAAATAAATACATATTTTATATTCCTTAATTATCATAAATAATAATAGCTTTATTCTAGCACAAGCTAGCTTAAAAATCAAAAAGCTTATTTAAGCTTTACTTTGTTAGAATAAATTAAAAATTTATCACTACAAAAAAAGGTAAGAAATGAGTTTATTCTCTTGTGCAATCAAACGCTATAAAGATGGAAATCTTATTTTACAAATTTGCATAGGTATTGTTTTAGGAATTTTAGTAGGTATATTTTCTAAAGATTTAGCTATTTTTGCAAATATTTTTGGTGCTTTATTTACAGGAGCTTTAAAAGCTATAGCACCGATTTTAGTTTTTATCTTAATCTTAACAACTATTTGCACAAAAGAATTTAATCATGGAAGTGAGAAAATAAAACATATTATTTTCTTATATATATTTGGAACTTTTTTAGCTTCTTTAAGTGCAGTTAGTATAAGTTTTGTCTTTCCTGTAGAATTAGTATTAACCGATATTGAAAAAGCTTCCACTGCAAGTCCTGCACACATAGGCGAAGTATTTAAAACCTTACTTTTTCAAATCGTAGATAATCCTATCCATGCTTTATCTTCAGGAAATTATTTAAGCATATTAGCTTGGGCTATAGGTGGGGGTTTTGCTCTAAGGCATTGTTCAAATGACGCAAAACAACTTTTTACTGATATCAACGAAGGCGTGTTAAAAATCGTCAAATTTATAGTCAAGCTTGCTCCTTTTGGAATTTTTGGACTTGTAGCAAATTCAGTTGCTCAAACAGGAGCAGCAGGACTTTTAAGTTATATTAAATTATTAATCATTTTAGTTTTAACCATGTTTTTTGTAGCCTTTGTGATTAATGCTTTAATTGTCTTTGCTTATACGAAGAAAAATCCTTATCCTTTGATTTTTATTTGCTTAAAACATAGTGCTGTTTTTGCATTTTTTACAAGAAGTTCTGCAGCAAACATCCCTGTAAATATGGCACTTTGCTCTAAATTAAATATCAACAATAATCTATATAGCATTTCTATTCCACTAGGAGCTACGATTAATATGGCAGGAGCAGCTGTAACTATAGCTATACTAAGTCTTGCAGCAGCTCATACAGTGGGTATTGAAATAAATTTTTTACAAGCTATGCTTTTGAGTGTTTTAGCTGCATTTGCAGCTTGTGGAGCTAGTGGGGTTGCCGGAGGTTCACTTTTACTCATACCACTCGCTTGCTCTTTGTTTAATATCGATTATGATATAGCTATGCAAGTAGTTGCGGTTGGTTTTATCATAGGGGTTATTCAAGATAGCGTTGAAACAGCTTTAAATAGTTCAACAGATGTTTTATTTAGTGCTATTTGTTCAGATAATGAACTTAATTTAAAAATTTAAGGAGGACTTATGAGGCATTTAATTACTACAAAAGATTTTAGCAATGATGAAATCTTGACTTTATTTAAAGAAGCAAAAGAATTTTTAGATGAAAAACCACGTACATTTTTAGAAGGAAAAAGTGTCACAACAATTTTCTTTGAAAATTCAACACGCACTCAATCAAGCTTTGAAACAGCCGCAAGAAGACTAGGCGCTAAAGTTTTAAAATTAGATGTTTCAAGAAGTAGCTCAAGTAAAGGTGAAACACTTTTTGATACTGCTGCAAATTTAGATGCAATGGCACCAAGTGCTATTGTAGTTAGACACAAAAACTCAGGTGTGCCTCATACTTTAGCAAATTACACTCATTGTCCTATAGTTAATGGAGGCGATGGTAAACACGCTCATCCTACCCAAGCCTTACTTGATCTTTTTACTATAATGGAGCATTTTAACTATAATGTAAAAGGTAAAAAAATAGCCGTAGTAGGAGATATTAAAAACTCACGCGTTGCTGCTTCAAATTTAGAATTATTACCTCGTTTTGGTATAGACATTACCCTAGTAGCCCCACCTCATTTTATGCCAAATTATCCTATTAAAAAAACAAATAAACTAAAAGAAGTTATTGATGATGTAGATATTATCATGAGTCTTAGAACACAAACTGAAAGACACAATATTCCAACCTATGCATCGCTTAAAGATTATGCAAATGATTTTTGTATTAGCAAAGATTTAATAAAAGATAAAAATCTCATTATCTTACATCCTGGTCCTGTACATAGAAATATCGATATTAGCGATGAAGTAATGGCTGATAAAAGATGCAAGGTTTTAACTCAAGTTAAAAATGGTGTTGCCATTAGAATGGCTGTATTAAAAAAACTCATTTTAGAAAGCTAAAACCATGCAAAATTGGAACTTAAGTACATTATTTAAAGATGAGCAAGAATTAAATCTTTTTTTAAAAAAAACCCAAGATGAAGCTTGTGAATTTAAAAAACAATATGAAAATAATCTTCATAGTTTAAGCAATGAGCAATTTTTACAGGCTTTAAAAAATTATGAAGAATTAATCTTAAAGCTTTCCCACATACTAACATATGTGTATTTAAATTTTGCTCAAGATACTACCAAGGGTGCTTTTTATGCAAAATATGAAAATTTAAGTAAAAAAATAGAAGAAAATCTTTTATTTTTTGAGCTTGAATTTTGCGAGTTAAAAGAAGAAAAAAGCAAAACTTTCATCATATTTTGCAAAGATTATGAGTTTTATTTAAATAATCTTATCAAACACAAAAAACACAATCTTTCTAAAAAAGAAGAAAGAGTTATCTTGGCTCTATCAAGTACGGGTTCAAATGCATTTGCAAGATTATTTGATGAAACCTTTAGTGCTTTAAAATTTAATTTTGAAGGACAAAAATTAAGCGAAGAAGAAATTCTAAGCAAGCTTTATGATAAAGATAGAAGCATTAGAAAAAAAGCTTCAAAATGCTTTAGCAAAACTTTAAAAAAACAAAACAAGCTTTTAGTATATATTTTTAATATGATTAAAAGCGAACTTGCTAGTATTTGTGAGTTAAGATCTTATGAAAATCCTGAAACCCCAAGACATACAAGAAATCAAATTTCTAAGAAAAGTGTTGATGCGCTTATTAGTGCTAGCGAGAATAGCTTTGATATTGTTTCTAAATTTTACAATACAAAGAAAAAAATTCTAGGATATAAAAAGCTAAAAGATTATGATCGTTATGCGCCTATTGGAAAGGAAATGCAAGTTGATTTTGATCAGGGAAAGGATATAGTTTTAAAAGCCTTTGAAAAATTTTCTAAAGATTTTTATATGATAGCAAAAGAAGCTTTTGAAAATAACTGGATCGATGTTTACCCTAAAGAATTTAAACAAAGCGGTGCTTTTTCTCACTCAAGCACGCCACTAAGCCATCCTTTCATACTTTTAAACTATACCAACCAAAGACGCGATCTTTTCACTCTAGCACATGAGCTAGGCCACACTATACATCAAAAACTTTCTTATAAAGTAAGTTTTTTAAATCAAGATACACCACTAACTACAGCAGAAACTGCTTCAGTGTTTGCAGAAATGTTGATTTTTGATTATATTAAAGAAAATTTAGACAAAGAAGAGCTTTTATCTTTATATGCAGCAAAAATCGAAGATATTTTTGCTACTCTTTATAGACAGATTAATTTTACTACTTTTGAACGCAGATTTCATGCTAAAAAAGAAGAACTAAGTGCTCAAGAACTAAGTGAAATTTGGCTTGAAGAATCAAGAAAAATGTTTCAAGATAGCGTAGTTTTAACTAAAAACTATGCTCTTTGGTATTCTTATATACCACATTTTATACACTCTCCATTTTACTGCTATGCTTATGCTTATGCACAACTTTTAGTTTTAGCGCTTTATGGTCTATATAAAAGTGGTAAATGTCCTGATTTTACTTCAATTTATATTGAGTTTTTAAGTAGCGGGGGAAGCAAAAGCCCAAAAGAACTTGTAGCTATGTTTGGCTTTGATATAGAAAGTGATGAGTTTTGGAATATAGGCTTAGAGCAAGTTAGAATACTAGTAGATGAATTTTTAAGGCTAAGCAATGATTGATAAAATTTTAAATAATAAAAATTTTATAAGTTTAATGCAAAAAAGCATTTATGAATGTTTGCAAATTTTAATCCAAGAAGATATTGAATTTAATATCATTGTAAATACTAAATTTGTTACACTCGAACCTCCTTTACCATCAGAATTAGATGTAGTGAGTAAAAATCCTTATTGTCTTTTCGCACTTGGTGGCTATACTTTTAAATCTATAGTTTTAACAAATGAACATATAGAATTTCACGCAGGTTTTGGGCCTGATGATTTTGCAACCTTTGTAAAAGTGGATTTAGGTGCAATTACTCAAATTCAAGTTGAAGATAATATCATTTTTGTTAATTTTTCAAACTATTTCAAAAAGCAAAATGATCAAAAATTAAAAGAAAAATCCATGAATGCTTTTTTAAATAATCCTAACAATAAAGATTTATTTAAAAAATGAGTTTTTTTGAAGGTTTAAATGATAGCCAAAAAGAAGCTATCATGCATATTGATGGAGCTATGCTAATACTAGCAGGCGCAGGTAGCGGAAAGACTAAAACCATTACCACTAGACTTGCCTATTTAATCGATCATGTAGGTATTCCTGCGCAAAATACCCTCACGCTAACCTTTACAAATAAAGCTGCTAATGTAATGAAAACAAGAGCCTTAGCACTTTTACAAGATCAAATTTTACACAATCCCCTTTTATGTACTTTTCATAAATTTGGCTTGTTATTTTTAAGACTTTATAGCGAAAGAATTAATAGGGCAAATAATTTTGTCATTATTGATACAGATGATAAAAAGAAAATACTAAAAGATTTAGCTAGCGAAAATTTACAAAGCTCTTTAGCAAGTATAGGTGCTTATATTTCAAATTTTAAAAATCAAAGCAAAAGCGCCCAAGAAATACGCAAAGAATTAGAATTTTTAAAAGATGAAAAAAACAAAAATTATGAAGAAATCATTCATTTATATGAACAATATGAACATTTTTTAATCCAAAATAATTTCATGGATTTTGATGATTTACTCATGCTAACTAATAAAATTTTAGAAGATGAACAATTTGCAAAAGAGCAAAGTCAAAAATATACTTATATAACAGTAGATGAGTATCAAGATACTAATGCCTTACAATATCAAATCCTAAAAAAACTTTGCACGTCTCATGAAAATATTTGTGTGGTGGGTGATGATGATCAAAGTATTTATGGTTGGCGCGGGGCTAAAATAGAAAATATCTTAAATTTCAAAGAACAATTTAACAATGTAAAATTAGTCAAATTAGAGCAAAATTACCGCTCAACTAGCGCTATTTTGCAAGCTGCAAATGAGCTTATAGAACATAATAGAAAAAGATTAGGAAAAACTTTAATTTGCACCAAAGATGAGGGCGAAGAAATCACAATTTTACAAAATGATGATGAGAAAATTGAAAGCTTTAAGGTTGCAAGAGAAGTTTCAAAACTTTTAAACTCAGGGATTAATCCTAGTGAAATAGCCATACTTTATAGAGTAAATGCCCTATCTCGCGCTCTTGAAGAAGCTTTTAGTAAAGAAAAAATTCCTTTTAAATTGCTAAGTGGAATTCGTTTTTATGAAAGAGCTGAGATTAAAGATATTATTTCTTATTTAAGATTACTTTCAAATTTAAATGATGATTATTCTTTTAAACGCATTATCAACCGCCCTAAAAGAAATTTTGGTAATGCAAGTTTAGAAAAGCTAGAAAATTATGCCAAAGAAAATCATTTGTCTTTATTTGAAAGTCTATGTGCTTTGCAAGGAAGTGGATTTTTTAGCAAAAAAACAGACAAAGAATTAGAAAAATTCATACTAAGCATACACAAAATCAAAGAAAAAGATGATTTACTTGCAATGATTTTAGCCTTAGAAGAAGAATTTAAAATCAAAGAATTTTACAAAGATAATCCAGAGGGTGAAGATAAACTTTTAAACATAGATGAACTTTATGCTAATTTAAAAGATAAAATCACTCATGGAAATTATAATGGCTTAGATGATATTTTAAATGAAATTTCTTTACTTAATGAGCAAGATGGACTTGATAAAGAAAGTATTTGTATTATGAGTATTCATGCAAGTAAAGGACTTGAGTTTGATTATGTTTTTATCATAGGCTTAGAAGAAGGATTTTTCCCACTCACTAGCGAATCAAGCAATATAGAAGAAGAAAGAAGACTTGCTTATGTAGCAATCACTAGAGCCAAGAAAAAACTTTATTTAAGCTATGCTAATTCTAGATTTTATAAAGGAAGTCGCACAAGATTAGAAAAAAGTAGATTTTTTGGCGAGAGCAATGTAATCAAAAAAGAATTAACACTAGATCATCAAAAAAATTGCTACAAAAAAGGCGATTTAATCAAACATAAAATTTTTGGCATAGGCAGAGTCACTGGAGTAAGTAAAATAGGAGTTGAAGAAAAACTCACAATTAATTTTGGAGGCATAGAAAGAATGATAATGTCAAGTTTTGTGGAAAAAGTGATATGAATAAACTTTTTGTAGCTTACAAACCAAGTGGAATGAGTTCTAATGCTTTTTTAAGCAAACTCAAGAAAAAATATAAAAACAAAAAAGCAGGTTTTTCAGGAACACTTGATCCTTTTGCAAAAGGTGTTTTACTCATAGCCTTTGATCAATACACAAAACTTTTTCGCTTTTTTGATAAAAATCCAAAAGTTTATAAAGCAACACTTTGGCTAGGCGTGCATTCACTAAGCCTTGATAATCAAAACATCAAAGAGATCAATCTTATAAATGCTTTTGATGAGCAAATTTTAGAACAAATTAAAAATGAACTTTTAGGTAAAATCACCTACACCCCACCCGTATATTGTGCAAAAAAAATAGATGGAGTACGCTCTTATGAGCTTGCAAAAAGAGGTTTTGAAGTCAATTTAAAACCCTGCGTTATGGAAATTTTTTATACTAAAATTTTACACTATAACCACCCCTTTTTAACTATAGAAATAGCGGTTAGTGAGGGTTCTTATATACGCTCTTATTGTGAATTATTTGCTAGAAAACTTGGTATCAAAGCCACGCTAAGCTCATTAGAGCGTTTAAGTGAAGGAAGGTTTTTTTATGAAAATGAAAAAGAGTTAAATCCTTTAGCTTATTTAAATCTTAGAAAAAATACGATAAAATACCCCCAAAAATTACACAATGGACAAAAAATATTTTTGGACGATTTGGAAATTCAAGAAGAAGGTAGCTATATTTTAGAAGAAAAAGATTTTTTTTCTATCATTTCTATCCAAGATAATCAAGTGCAATATTATTTAAATAAGGTATTAAAATGTTAATTTTATCAAGAAAAGAAAATGAAAGTATAAAAATCGGAGATGATATAGAAATCAAAGTAGTTCAAACAGGCAAAGGCTATGCTAAAATAGGCATCGAAGCTCCAAAGTCTTTAATGATACTACGTAAAGAGCTTATCGAACAAGTAAAAAGTGAAAATTTACATGCAATTAGCGATGAAACGATAAAACTTGATGATCTGAGTAAAAAGCTTAAAAAATGAAAGCTTACGCAAAAGCTAATATTTTTTTAAAAATCATAGGAATTGACTCAAGATCATATCATTTATTGCAATCACGCTTTGTTTTACTAAAAGATATTTTTGATGAGTTAAGTTTTAGTGATGAAAAAACCAAAGAAGGGTTTGAAATCACTGGAAATTTTACCCAAGATACCATCATACACAAAGCTTATAAAGAATTAGAAAATTTAGGATTTTCTAATGAATTAAATGAATTTTTTAAAGACAAAAGTTTAAAGCTTACCAAAAACATTCCCATAGGTGGAGGTCTTGGAGGAAGTAGCACTGATGCGGTGACATTTTTGCTTATGATCAACGAAGCTTTAAATTTAAAACTCAACCAACAACAACTTGAACAAATCTGCCAAAAACTCGGCTCTGATTTAATATTTTTTTTAAGCGGATATGATAGTGCAAATGTTAGCGGATGTGGCGAGATTGTAGAGTATTTTGAAGATGATTTTAACCAACTTGATTTTACTTTTCCAGCTATTGAATGCTCAAGCGCAAAAGTATATAAAACATTTGATGAAAGCTCATATGATTTAACAGCGAATTTAAATTTAGCCAAAACACTTAAAACACTTAAAACAAGTGAAATTTTAGAGTATAAAAATACTGATTTAAATGACTTATTTGCTCCTTGTGTAAAAATTTATCCTAAAATGCAAACTTTTCTTAATGAAGCTTATTTTTTAAGTGGAAGTGGAAGTGGAGTTTTTAAGGCTAAATGATGAAAAAAACTATAGTAAAAAACAAAAAAGCTTTTTTTGATTATGAAATTTTGGAAAAATTTGAAGCAGGTATTGTTTTAAAGGGTTCTGAGGTGGTAGCATTAAGAGCTAGTAGAGCAAATTTAAAAGATTCTTTTGTGCGTATTATCAAGGGTGAAATTTTCTTACTTAATGCTCATATTTCTCATCTTAGCACTACACATTCTTTTTATAAACATGATGAAAAAGGCGCGCGAAAACTTTTAATGCATAAAAAGCAAATCGATAAGCTTTTTGGTAAAATTAGCACCCAAGGCTTTACTATAGTGCCATTAGAACTTTATTTTAATGAAAAAAATAAAGCAAAAATCTTAATAGCCTTAGCCAAAGGAAAAAACTTGCACGATAAAAGAGAAAGCTTAAAGAAGAAACAAGCAGATCTTGAGGCAAGAGCTGCTATGAAAAATCATTATTAAAAAAAGGATTTTGATGAAAAAATTTGCTTATTTATTTTTTACAGTTGTTTTTGCATTTTTAATAAGTGCTTGCTCAAGTGAAGAAAAAATCGAAAACGAATTTGCATTTGCTGAGTATAAAATGGGCGATGAAATTCTTTTAAAAAGTGTCAATGGTGGTGAAAAAACCTTAGTAAGAACACAAAATGGTTTTGTGGTAAAGGGTGAAGAGAATAAAATTTTAATGTTTGATTTTTTTGGAACCTTTTGCACACCTTGCCAAGAAGAAGCTACCCATCTAACAAGCTTATGGCAAAAAAATACCGATAATTTTATCATCATAGGGCTTAGTCATTTTGAAAATGTAAGTGATCAAGCTGTGAAAGATTTTGCTATCAAATACGGGGCATATTATTTTTTAAGCAATTCTAAAGAAAATGATAGAATTGTTGCACAAGCCTTAAAAGATATTAATTATCAAAGCATGGAGCAACTTCCTTTTAAAGTAGTTTTAAAAGATGGTATTTATCAAGATTTAACAGACTTTTGGAATAAAAACTCAAAAAGTTATGTGAAATATTATCTTGGAAAAGTTTCTACTCAAACTATGCAAGAAGATATTACTAGGATATTAAATGAGTCTAAAAAGTGAAATTTTAGAACAACAAAAACTAGCAGAACCTAAAATGTTTAAGGTTTTGCTTTTAAATGATGATGTTACCACTATGGATTTTGTAATTGAAATTTTAATGAATATTTTTCATCATGATTTTGAAAAAGCAAGTGCAATTATGCTTGAAATCCATCATCAAGGAAGTGGAGTTTGTGGTATATATACAGAAGAGATTGCACTAAGTAAAAAACAACAAGTTGACACGGCAGCAAAAAACAATGATTTTCCACTCCAAACAAGGATAGAAGAACAATGAAATATAAAGAATTAATTGACTCATTTATACCAAATGCAAGACATTTAAGCTTTATCAATCATCATGAATTTATCACTTGCGAACATTTGCTTTTTGCTTTAGTTAAGCTTAGCAATGATTTTAAAAATCTACTTGAAGAAATCGGAGATGGTGATTTACAAGGCTTTGAAAATGAGTTAAAAAACTACTTAGCTAAAAATAACGAAATTCTAAAAAAAGAAATAGAACCTATTTTTTCTGTGATCTTGGAAAATATATTACACAAGCTAAATGCAAAAAATCAAACAAGTGTGATTGATTTTATCATCGCACTTTGCAAAGAAGAAAAAGCTTATTCTTATAATATTTTAAAAAAACACCTAATAGAAGAAGAAAAAATAAAAGAATTGTTACAAAATGCTGAATTTGAAAATTTAAAAACCCATACTATAGAGCTAGTTGAGCTTGCAAAAAAAGGCAAAATAGATCCTGTTATAGGTAGGAAATTTGAACTTGAAAGAATGATGCAAATTCTAAGCCGTCGCAAGAAAAATAACCCTATTTTAGTTGGCGAGCCAGGTGTTGGTAAAAGTGCCATTATAGATGGACTAGCGCTAGCTATAGCTGAAGAAAAAGTGCCAAAACATTTAAAAAACTCAAAAATTTATAGTCTTGATATGGCAAGCTTGCTTTCAGGGACAAAATACAGAGGTGATTTTGAAAAAAGATTAAAAGATATCATTAAAGAATTAGAAAATATCCCTAATGCTATTTTATTTATAGATGAAATTCACACCATAGTAGGAACTGGCGCAAGCAATGAAAGCCATGCAGATATGTCAAATTTATTAAAACCTGCACTAAGTAATGGCAACATTAAATGCATAGGAGCAACTACTTTTATAGAATACAAAAATACCTTTGATAAAAACAAAGCTCTTAGTAGAAGATTTGCAAAAATTGATATAGATGAACCAAGCGAAGAAGAATGTTTTTTGATCTTACAAGGCTTAAAAAGTAAATACGAAAATTTTCACAAAATCAAAATCAGTGATGAAATTTTACAAACAAGTATAAAACTAGCAAAACAATTTTTACATGATAAATTTTTACCCGATAGCGCGATTGATTTAATCGATGAGCTTGGTGCAAGCTTTGCTTTAGAAGATAAAAAAAGTAAAAAAATAGTAAAAATAAAAGACTTAGAAAATACTTTAGCAAGAATGACACATTCTCATAAAATTTATGAAAGTGATCAAGGTAAAATTCTTAAGAACTTAGAGCATGATTTAAAACAAAACATTTTTGGACAAGATGAAGCTATCAAGGCTTTATGCTCTACCTTAAAACAAAGCTATGCAGGATTAAAAGGTAAAAATACCCCAAAAGGCGTGTTTTTATTTACCGGTTCAAGCGGGGTTGGCAAAACCGAACTTGCCAAAAATTTAGCACAAATTTTAAACCTTAATCTTGAAAGATTTGACATGAGTGAATATTCACAAAAACACGATGTGAGCAAACTCATAGGAACTTCAGCAGGTTATGTGGGCTATGAAGATGGTGGCTTGCTTAGTAATAGTATTAGAAAAAATCCTTTTAGTGTGATTTTATTTGATGAGATAGAAAAGGCTCATCCTGATTTAACTAATACTTTTTTACAAATTTTTGATAATGCAAGCTTGACAGATAATAGTGGATTAAAAGCTGATTTTAAAAATACTATTATCATTATGACTTCAAATTTAGGCTTAAAAGAAAGTAATGAGCTTGGTTTTTTAAGCAGCGATAAAGAAAAAAGTAATAAAGCCATAAAAGATTTTTTTGCGCCTGAATTTATCAACCGTATTGATAAAATCATTCATTTTAATGACTTAGATCAAGAAATTTTAGAACAAATCGTTCAAAAAGAGCTAGATTTAATGGCGAAAAATTTAAATAATATCACCATAGAAGCTGATAAAAAAGTAAAAGAATTTCTTGCTAAAAAAACCAATAACAAAGAATTTGGAGTCAGATTATTAAAACGCATTATTGCTGAAGAATTAGGAGAGAGATTAAGCGATGAGATTTTGTTTGGAAAATTAAAAAATGGTGGTAAATTAAAACTCAAACTTTCCAAAAATGAAAAAATCGAATTTGTATTCTAAACTTTTAAAAAGCCCTGATGATGCGCCTGTTTTTATTAGCGAAAAGCTAGAGGTAGATTTTATACCTCATGCTTATCGTCTAGGGCTTTTTCCATGGACTAGCAATCCTGTTACTTGGTGGTGTCCTTCTCCTAGAATGGTGCTTTTACCTGATGAAGTGCGTATACAAAAAAGCATAAAAAAAGCTTTAAAAACTTATGAAATAAGACTTGATTTTGATTTTAACTCGCTTATAAGTCATTGCGCAAAAAGAAAAAAAACTTGGATAAGTCAAGAATTTATACAAGTTTATACAAAGCTTTTTGAGCAAAATTTAGCTCATAGTGTTGAAGTTTATGAAAATGATGTTTTAATCGGCGGTTTATATGGACTTATCATAGGCAAAATATTTTTTGGTGAAAGCATGATAAGCCTTAAAAAAGATGCATCAAAAGTAGCCCTAATAAGACTTTGTGAGCTTTTAAAACCATATGATTTTTTAATAGATTGTCAAGTGCCTAATGAGCATTTAAAATTTATGGGCGCTAAAGAAATGACAAAAAAAGATTTTTTAAAAACGCTAGAAAAAAAAGTTTCGCTTGAAAGTGGCTTTAAAAATTTCAAAAATTTACTATAAAAAGATATACTTATAGATAAACAAAATTGCATAAATATTTTGGAATGATTTTTGCTTTTAGTCTATAAAAGCTTTATTTTAAAGGAAAAATTATGATAAGCCCTTTTAAATCAAAAGAACTTATTGTTGATGCTTTAGCAGGAAGAAATCTAAGAAGTCAAATGATTAATTCTAACCTTGCAAATGTTGATACTCCTTTTTATAAAGCAAGAGATATAGAATTTGAAACTGCTTTAGTTAATAGAGCAAATGAAATTTTTAAAAAGAAAGATACCAAAGAGCTTGAATTAGCAAGTACAAATGCAAATCATCAAAAACCTTGGAAATTTCCAGATCCTAATAAATCAACCATTTATTTAAGAGATGGACATTTGGCAAGAAATGACGCAAATACAGTAGATCTTGATGTAGAAACTACTGAAATGAGTAAAAATACTATGATGATTACTGCTTTAGATGGTGTTTTAAGAAGACAAAGTAATATTTTTTCAACCATCATAGACACAAGCTCTAAATTAGGCTAGGAGAAAAATAATGGCTTATTTAAGTGATTTTGATATTAGCGGATACGGACTTAGCGCACAACGCTTTAGAATGAATGTAATTAGCTCAAATATAGCTAATGCAAACACTACTAGAACAGCAGAAGGTGGTCCGTATAGAAGAAGAGAAGTGATTTTTAAAGCGACTGATTTTAATGAATTACTAAATAAACAAATCGCTAAAGATAATAATTTTTTAGAATATGAAAATCCTCTAAATGACCCTGCTTCGCAAAAAGATGCAAAACCTGCTATAATGAGCGTAGTGGTTGATAAGGTTGTAAGAGATGATAAAGATTTTCGTATGAAATTTGATCCATCTCATCCAGATGCGAATGAACAAGGTTATGTTGCTTTTCCAAATATAAACCCTGTCATTGAAATGGCCGATTTAATAGAGGCAACAAGAGCTTACCAAGCAAATGTAAGCGCTTTTACAAGCACTAAAACTATAGCACAAAGTGCGATAGATTTACTAAGAGGTTAATAAATGAACACTATTAATGGTATAAATCAATTTAACAATGTTAACAATAAAAATAATAACAACACAAATAACATAGGTGATGAATTTTCAAGCTTATTAAAAAATTCTATAAACAACCTTAATAAAACTCAAGAAACAGCTGAAGCTGCTATGGTAGATATCGCAACAGGTGAAGTAAAAGACTTACACCAAGCAGCAATTGCGATTAGCAAAGCTGAATCAAGTATGAAATTTATGCTTGAAGTTAGAAATAAGGCTATAAACGCATATAAAGAAATTTCAAGAACTCAAATTTAATATATGCTTTCAAACACCATTAGAAATAGAGTTTCAAAGGTAGCTTTTGCTTTTTGTATGGCTCTGTTTTTTATGGCCTTGTTTTTACTTTCTACTTTTTTTCTAACCTCAAAACGCCATATACCAAATACTCAAAAAGAACAATATTTTTCCGCTCTTAGAGGTAATATTATCACAAGCGATAATTTTACAGTAACTTCTAGTAGGCAAATTTATAGAGCAGAGATTGATCTAAGAAGTTTAAATCCTGATAAAAAAGAATTATTTTTAACACTTTTTCAAATTTATAGCGGCGCAAGCGATGAACAAATACAAGATATCAAAAAAAGAATGCTTGCAAAAAAAAGAAGAAGTTATAATTTTATTTTACTCCAAGATATTAATTCAAAAGATGCAAGTTATTTAAAAGAATTAGCTAAAAAGCTTTATACTCAAGGCTTTTTTAAGTCTTTTACAAATAACAATGGCAGAGTTGAAACAAGAGGACTTGATATCATAGAACACAAAGAAGATCGCGTGTATATGCCAAAAGACTCACTTACTCCTATCATAGGCTACACAAGAACTTATATGGATGAAAAAAGTGAAATTTTCAAAAATGTTGGTATAAAAGGCTTAGAAAAATATTACAATGAATGTTTAAATCCTTTGCAAAATGCAAAAATCCAAGGTTTAAGAGATATAGGTGGCAATATTATCTTAAATTTACACTCTTATGAAAAGCGTAAAATAGATGGTTGCAATTTATACTTAAATATTTCACTAAAGCTTCAAAAGGGCCTAGAAAAGGCTATTGATAAAAGAAATGAAGATCTAAAAGCTAATGAAATTATAGTTGCAATTATGGAAAGTAAAAGTGGGAAAATTTTAGCCCTTGCTAGCTCAAGAAGATACGATCCGCAAAATCGTGGAAAAGATCTATCTGTGCTTAATGCAAGTGCGATAGAATATGGCTATGAAGCAGGTTCTGTTATAAAGCCTTTTATATTTACCACCGCTTTAATGCTTGATAAAATCAAAGTCAATGAAATCATCAATACCCAAGGTGGTCAATACAAGCTTGGTCGTTTTACCATACGCGATGATCATAGAAAAGATAAAATGAGCATGGAAGAAGTTATTACCTACTCCTCAAATGTCGGTATGATTAAAATCGCCCAAAGATTAAGCAATCTTGAAATCATCTCAGGGCTTAGAATTTTTCGTTTTGGAGAAAGAAGTGGTATTGATCTTCCTTATGAACAAAAAGGAGAAATACCAAATCCAAAAAGATTAAGAGAAGTAGAAAAATCTGTATTAAGTTATGGTTATGGCTTAAAAACAACTTTTATGCAACTTCTAGCTGCTTATAATGTATTTAACAATGATGGAATTTATATCACACCACAAATTGCAAATAAAATTTATCAAGATGGGCGTTTAATAAAACTTGATGATGAAGTTAAAAAAGAAAAAATTCTCTCAAGCAAAGCTGCCAAAGAAATGCAACAAATTTTAATCAATGTTATAGAAAAAGGAACAGGTAAAAAAGCACAAACTCAAGGTATTATCATAGGTGGTAAAACAGGTACAGCTAGGATTGCTGAAAGAAAAGGCTATACTTCAAATCGCTATAATGCTTCATTTTTTGGCTTTGCAAATGATGAGAAAAACAATTATACCATAGGAGTTTTGGTAAGAAATCCTACCAAGGCCTATAGTTATTATGCTGCACAAAGTGCTTTACCTATGTTTAAAGATACAGTAAATCTTATGATAAAAGAAAGTTATTTAAAACCTATAGAAAACAAAACGATAAAAAACTAATCCAAACTAACTTTAAAATTTAGAGTTTTATTTGACTCTAAACTAAACAATTTAAAATAAACTCTATAAACTCATCGCTATCATTAGGGCAAGCAATAAGCTCATAATCACTTTTTGCTAAGTGTCTATACTCAACTCCAAGTTCAAAAATCGTTTCAGAACAATCTATACAAAAAGATATAGGATAAATCAAAGCTTTTTGATCTAAATTTGCTAAAATATCACTTGTATTAGGTTCAAGCCATTTCACTGGACCTAGTTTTGATTGATAGGATAAAATGATTTGATCAAATTCATTTTTAAGTTTTTCTTTTAAGATACCCACGTGCTCTTGCACATGTTTTTCATACAAATCACCTTTTTTAATCACCGAAAGCGGTAAAGAATGGGCAGAAAAAATCAAAGTTTTATAATCACATTCTTTCTTTTTTTCTAAAATATGCTTTATAATCATTTCATTATAAAGTTCATCTTTATAAAAAACATCAATGATTTTTACATTAGCTTGATTTTGGATATTTCTTAGCTCATTTTGCACCACTTCTAAAGAACTAGTTACAGTGGTTTTAGAATGATGAGGATATAAAGGAAATAAAATGATTTCATCATTTTTTTGAAAATCATATTTTGAAAAAACATCATTTGCAAAGGGTGGCACATAAAGACTAATAAAATCAAAGTTATATTCTCTAGTTTTGGAATTTAATCTATCACATAAACTTTGTGTGATTTGGGTAAGCGGGGACTTCCCACCCATTTTTTCATAGTTTTGCTTCATAGCTTTTAGTCTTGATTTTCTTATCATAAAGGCTGTAAATTTTCTTAAAAAAACATTTTTTATCCCTAAAATATAAGGATCATTAAACATATTTTTTAAAAAAACTTCACATTCATCAAGTTTATTAACCCCACCCATATTTAAAAAAAATACATATTTCACTATTTAACACCTTCTAAAATTTCTTGCACCCTCAAAGCATCTTCAATACTAGCTAAATTTTCACAAACTCCATTTTGCAAAAGCTCAAAAAAGTCTTCATGTTCAGCATATAAAGGAGAGTTTTCATATAAATTTGGAATTTTTTGCATATTGATAAAAAGTTCAAAATTTTTAAGATCAATTTCATAAGTATGTTTTTTACCTAAAAGTGTGTTTTTTCTTATAATGCATTGTCCATTCCAGCTATCATGAATGCTTGCTAAAATATTTTCTAATTTTAAGCTTATCATTACCTCATCTTCAAATTTATCATGATGAAAGCTTTTATAAATATTTGCTTTTAAAATTTGCTCTTGACTTAAAAATCTAACTAAGTCAATATCATGCACACCAAGATCACTTAAAACACCTACATCGTTTATTCTTTGTGGATAAGGAGAAATTCTTTGTATATTAATACTTATAATCTCATCTTCTAAAAGTTTTTCTTTTAAAGTTAAAATAGCAGGATTAAATCTCTCACAAAAACCCACCCCTACTCTGACTTTGTTTTCTCTAGCTTTTTGCTCTAAAATTAAAATTTCATCAACATTTAGCGCCAAAGGCTTTTCTATCAAAACATTTTTTATTTTAGGAAAAACTTTTAAAGCTATGTCTAAATGCGTATGAGTAGGCGTAGCAATGATAACACCATCAAGATTTTGTTTTAAAAAATCATCAAAATTTTTATGCAAAAAGTGTTTAAATTTATCTTTACAAAAAGGGTCATAAAGATGAATTTCTTTTACTTTTAAATTACGCTCAAGTTCTCTTAAATGGTTTTTACCCATTTTACCAAGGCCTATAAGCCCTATTTTCATTTAAAAGCCTCTATCACTCTAGCTTGGTGCTCTTCTTTTAAAAATGCACTCATAGGTAAAGATAAAATTTCATCACTTAAAAGTTCTGTATTTGGTAAATCTCCCTTTTTATAAGCAAGATAATCAAAAGCTTCTTGTAAATGAAGCCCTAAAGGATAATGCACCGCAGTAGGTATACCTTGCTCTTGTAATTTTTGCATGAAATTTTCTCTATTTTTTACACGCACGCTATATTGAGCCCAGGCACTCATAAAACCATCTTTCCTTGGCGGTAAAATACAATTTTTTAAATTTTCATCATAAATTTTTGCTATTGCTTCTCTTTTTTTAATCTCTTCATCTAAGTATTTTAATTTCACATTTAAAATAGCTGCTTGGATGGTATCAAGCCTTCCATTAATACCGATGTATTTATGCTTATATCTTTGCACTTGTCCATGATTTAAATAAATTTTTATTTTTTGCGCTAATTCATCATCTTGGGTAAAAATCGCCCCACCATCTCCATAAGCACCTAAAGGCTTAGACGGAAAAAAGCTTGTACAAGATATATCAGCTATAGCACATGATTTTATACCCTTTTGACTAGCTCCAAAACTTTGCGCACTATCTTCTATCAAAGCAATATTTTGACTTTTACAAAGCTCTTTTAGAGCAAACATATCAGGCATAAGCCCAAAAATACTCACAGCAATTACAGCCTTAGTTTTAGGCGTGATAGCACTTTGAACTTTTTCTAAACTAAGATTATAATCTTTAAAATCAATATCTACAAAAACAGGTTTAGCACCGATTAGTGCAACCATTTCAGCCGTAGCTATAAAGGTAAAACTTGGCACTATTACCTCATCATCTCTACCCACACCCAAAGCCATCAAGGCTAAAAATAACGCACTTGTGCCACTTGAACAACCTATTGCGTGTTCAATACCTACATATTTAGCTAAATTATTTTCAAATTCTTCTAATTTTGCACCACCTATAAAAGAGCTGCTTTGTAAAACTTCACTAATAGCCTCATCGATTTCATTTTTATAAGCATTATATTGAGCATTTAAGTCTATAAAAGGAATTTTCATTGTATTACCTTAGTAAATTTAAAATCATGATTATAAGATAGTTTTACTTAATTTAAAGTATTTTTGGTATTATTTTAAGCAAAAAACTAGCTAGGAAAATCTATGGATATAAGAAAAGAATATTTAGAATTTTTTAAATCAAAAGGACATGAAATCACCTCTTCAAGCCCTTTAGTACCTGATGATGCGACTTTACTTTTTACTAATGCAGGTATGGTGCCTTTTAAAAGTATATTTACCGGAGAAGTACCACGCCCTAATCCTCCGCGTAAAACAAGCTGTCAAACTTGTATAAGAGCTGGTGGAAAACATAATGATTTAGACAATGTAGGCTACACAGCAAGACATCATACTTTCTTTGAAATGCTTGGAAATTTTAGTTTTGGGGATTATTTTAAAGAACAAGCCATTGCTTATGCTTGGGAATTTGTAACTGAGGTTTTAAAACTACCTAAAGAAAGATTATATGTAACTGTACATGAAAGCGATGATGAAGCATATGAGCTTTGGCAAAAACATATAGAAAAAGAAAGAATTTATAAATTTGGCGATAAAGATAATTTTTGGCAAATGGGCGATACTGGACCATGCGGGCCTTGTAGTGAAATTTTTTATGATCAAGGTGCTGAGCATTTTAATTCTAGTGAAGATTATATGGGTGGTGATGGAGATAGGTTCTTAGAAATTTGGAACCTCGTTTTCATGCAGTATGAAAGAAGTGCTGATGGCACACTTACTCCATTGCCAAAACCTAGTATTGATACAGGTATGGGACTTGAAAGAGTTAGCGCTATAAAAGAAGGAAAATTTAGTAATTTTGATAGTTCTTTGTTTATGCCTATTATTGAGAGTATTGCTAAACTTTGTGGCAAAACTTATACCTATGAAAGTGGGGCTAGCTATAGAGTAATCGCAGATCATATTAGATCAAGTATATTTTTACTTGCTCAAGGAGTTGGCTTTGATAAAGAAGGTAGGGGCTATGTTTTAAGAAGAATTATGCGCCGCGCCTTAAGACATGGATATTTATTAGGTCTTAAAAGAGCTTTTATGTATGAGCTTGTAGATGTAGTGTGTGAGTTAATGGGTGGGCATTATACTTACTTAAATGAAAAAAAAGAATTTATCAAAGAACAGATTAAACTAGAAGAAGAAAGATTTTTAAGCACTATCGAAAATGGTATTGAAATTTTCAATGAAGAACTTAAAAAAACTAAAGATATTTTTAGCGGTGAAGTAGCTTTTAAACTTTATGATACTTATGGTTTTCCGCTTGATTTAACCCAAGATATGCTAAGAGAAAAAAATCTTAGTGTAGATGAGGCTAAATTTAATGAGCTTATGCAAGAACAAAAAGATAGAGCCAAAGCCTCTTGGAAAGGAAGTGGGGATAAAGCAATTAGCGGGGACTTTAAAGTTTTATTAGAAAAATTTGGTAAAAATACTTTTAGTGGTTATGAAAATTATGAAGAAAAAACTAAAATCATGGCCATTTTAGATGAAAATTTTAAAATCATAACCGAAGCTAAGGCAGGATATATAGCATGGTTAATGCTTGAAAAAACTCCATTTTACGCAACAAGTGGAGGGCAAAGCGCTGATATAGGTTTTATCAATGAAAATGAGGTTTTAGATACACAAAAATTCTTTGATATTAATCTTAGTCAAGTGAAATTAAAACAAGATCTTAAAACAAACGATGAAGTGTTAGCTTGCATAGATACTAAAAAAAGAGAACAAATCGCAAGACATCACAGCGCGACACATTTATTACACCATGCTTTAAGAGAAATTCTTGGCTCACACATTAGCCAAGCAGGCTCTTTAGTAGAACACAATAAATTAAGATTTGATTTTACTCATCCAAAAGCTCTAAACAAAGAAGAACTAAAACAAATAGAAGCTTTGGTAAATACTTACATCATGCAAGCAAATGAAGCTAAAATTGAAATTTTAGCTTTAGATGAAGCTAAAAAAAGTGGTGCGATAGCTTTATTTAGTGAAAAATATCAAGAAAAAGTAAGAGTTTTAACCCTAGGAGCTAGCAAGGAACTTTGCGGCGGTACCCATGTGAAAAATAGCTCTGAAATAGGAAGTTTTTACATCATCAAAGAAAGTGGTGTTAGTGCTGGAGTTAGAAGAATAGAAGCAGTAGTAAGCAAAGCTGCGCTTGATTATGTTAATGAAAATTTAAAAGAGCTAAACCAAGCCAAAGAAGAGTTAAAAACTCATGATATTTTAAGCTATGTGGCAAAATTAAAAAATGAAATAGCTAGTTTAAAAAATGAATTAAAAAATTCAAACAAAGCAGAATTAAACTCTAAAGAACTAAATGGCATTCAATATTGTGTGCAAAAAATAGATAGTGGCGATATAAAAACCATGATAGATGAGTTTAAAAACAAATTTAACAAAGCTGTGATTTTACTTTTACAAGAAAAAGAAGGCAAAATCATCATCGCAGCAGGCGTTAAAGACGCTTCGTTAAAAGCCGGTACTTTGGTAAAAGAAGTTGCACAAATGCTTGGTGGAAACGGTGGTGGTAGGGATGATTTTGCAACAGCTGGTGGTAAAGATACAAGTAAAATAGAACAAGCACTTGATCATGCTAGAAAAATCATAGAAGAAAGTCTTATTTAATGCTTTATCTAGCTTCAAGTTCGCCTTCACGCGTTGCTTTGCTAAAAGAAGCAAATATCGCTTTTGAGCAAATTATTATCGATTATGATGAGAGCTTGGTAAAAAAAGACAATCCAAGCTCTTATGTGCAGAAAATTGTTTTAGAAAAAGAAAGGCAGTTTTTTGCAAAATACCCTGATTTTAAAAATGTTTTATTTGCTGATAGTATAGTTTGCGCTCAAAATATCATTCTTACTAAAGCTAAAAGCGATAATGAGGCTTTTAATATGCTCAATTTGCAAAGTGGCAAAAGCATTAGCGTTTTAAGCGCGATGATTTTAGTTTTAGAAGATAAAAAGATTTTTAATCTTAGCAAGTGTGATTTGATTTTGGATAAATTTGATTTAAAAGATATGCAAGAATACATTGATTCAAAACTTTATCAAGGTAAAGCCGGAGCTGTGATGTGCGAGGGGTTTCATAAAAAATACATTAAAAAAATCATAGGCCATCAAAGTACAGCACTAGGGCTTAATATAGAACTTTTGAAAGCATTTTTATGATAAAAATTTTAAAAATATTTCTTTCTTTTTGTATAGTGTGTGCGGTTGGAGTTTTTATATTTATTGCATATTTGTTTTCTGATTCTGATTTAAATCAATACACTTTTAAAGATTATAAACCACCTCTTACAACACAAATTTTTGATAAAAATGGAAAATTAGTTGCCAATGTTTTCGAGCAACACCGCTTTTATGCCCCTTATGAAGAACTCCCACCAAGACTTATAGAAGCTTTGGTGGCTATTGAAGATACTAGCTTTTTTGAACATGGTGGGGTTAATATAGATGCGATTTTTAGAGCAGCCATTAAAATCATAAGAAGCGGTGGAAAAACCATGGAAGGAGCTTCCACTCTTACACAACAATTCATAAAAAACACAGAATTAACTCCTGAACGCACATTAAATAGAAAACTAAAAGAAGCTTTACTTGCATATAAGATAGAAAGTACTTTAACCAAAGAGCAAATTTTAGAAAGATATTTAAATTTCATCTTCTTTGGACATGGATATTATGGAGTAAAAACCGCTGCACTTGGATATTTTAGAAAAAATTTAGATGAGCTTAGTCTGAAAGAAATTGCCATTTTAGTAGGTATGCCAAAGGCTCCAAGTACTTATGATCCTACTAGACATTTAGATCTTTCTTTAGCTAGAGCAAACAGCGTAGTACAAAGAATGTATAATCTTGGTTGGATTTCTAAAGAAGAGTATGAAAATGCCTTAAAAGAAATTCCAAAAGTATATGATGATACTTTAACACAAAATGCAGCCCCTTATGTTACTCAAGAAGTTTTAAAACAACTAAGCGGGATTAAAGACTTAAAAAGTGGTGGCTATAAAATAGAGCTTGCTATCGATCTTGACGTGCAAAATATTGCAAGAGAGGCTTTAAAATTTGGCTATGATGAAATAGTTAAAAGAGACAAAGATGCAAATTTAAGTACACTTAATGGAGCTATGATAGTAGCAAATCACCAAAATGGAGACATTTTAGCCTTAGTAGGTGGGGTAAATTATGCAAAAAGTAATTTTAACCGTGCCACTCAAAGCTTAAGACAGCCTGGAAGTTCTTTTAAGCCTTTTTTATACCAAATTGCTATTGACATGGGTTATTCTCCTATGAGTAAGGTTGCTGATATTTCAAGAATTTTTGAAAGTACCAAAGAAGATGAGAAAGATTGGAAACCTAAAAATTACGGTGGAAAATTTCTAGGACTTATAAGCTTAAAAGAAGCACTAACTGGCTCAAGAAACCTAGCTACCATAAATTTAGCTCTTGCCCTAGGACTTGATGTAATCCATGATAAACTTCAATTTATGGGCTTTGAAAATATACCGGTTGATTTATCTATAGTTTTGGGTAGCTTTGGAATTTCTATTTATGATTATGCTAAACTTTATACAGTATTTGGAAACTATGGCATGCAAAAAGATTTGATACTCATTAAAAGAGTAATCGATAAAAATGGCAAAATAGTAGTAGAGTTTAACTCAGGAGAAAGAAAAATCAGCCAACCCGAACAAGCCTTTTTAGTTAATGATATGATGCAAAATGTTGTTAAAAAAGGCACTGGGCGCAATGCTAGAGTAGAAGGGATTGAGATAGCTGGAAAAACTGGTACTTCAAATAAAAGCGTAGATGCGTGGTTTTGTGGATTAACTCCTGAAATAGAAGCTATCATTTGGTATGGAAATGATGATAATAAACCTATGAAACAAATCGAAGGTGGTGCAAGGACTGCTGCGCCGGTTTTTAAAAAATTTTTAACAAAATACCTAGAACTTTATCCTGATAGCGCTAGAAAATTTATCATTCCAAAAGGGGTTTATCAAGGAATTTATGAAAAACAAAGAGAATATTACACTAATACCTCTCCATTTCCAAAAAATAACCCTGCTCTATCTGAAAATAACGAGATAATTTTTTAAAAATATTTTTTATAAAATAATAAAAATTATCCTTTCATTTTCCTTTATATGTTTTAATATCACAAAATATATAAAGGATGTTTCATGAATATCACAAATGAGCAATTATATAACAAAAGACGTCATTTTTTGAAGCTAGGTGCAGGAACTTTGGTTAGTTCAGCCTTGGTTCAATCTGAATTAATGGCATTAAATTTCTTTCCTGATCCTAACAATGAAAAATTAAAACTTAGCGATGAAAAAACTGCAACTAATTATGTTAATTTTTATGAATTTTCTACTGATAAAAAAAGAGCTGTTGAACTTGCAAAAAATTTCAACACAAAGGGCTGGAAAATAGAAGTTAGCGGGGAAGTTGAAGAGCCTTTGACTTTAACCATGGAAGATTTACTAGCCTTTCCTTTAGAAGAGAGAATTTATAGATTTCGTTGTGTTGAAACTTGGTCTATGGTGGTGCCTTGGGTTGGTTTTGAATTGCGCGCTTTAATAGAAAAATGCAAAGTCAAAAGCGAGGCTAAATTTATAAAATTTACCACTCTTTTTGATAAAAATCAATTTGCCGATCAAGCTTCATTTTTCCCAACTCTTGATTATCCTTATGTAGAGGGCTTAAGATTAGATGAGGCCGTGCACCCACTAACGCTTATGGCCGTAGGAATGTATAAAAAGCCTTTATTGGGACAAAATGGAGCACCAATTCGCCTTGTAGTTCCATGGAAGTATGGCTTTAAAAGTATAAAATCTATTGTAAAAATAGAATTTACTAAAGAACAACCTAAAACCACATGGGAGCTAGCCAACCCTAGAGAATATGGATTTTATGCTAATGTTAATCCAAATGTCTCTCACCCAAGATGGTCTCAAGCAAATGAACGTCATTTGGGAGATTTTTTCACTAAGCCTACGCAAATGTTTAATGGCTATGAAAAAGAAGTAGCACATTTGTATAAAGATATGGATTTAAAGGTTAATTTTTAATGAGCAAAAAAGTTTATAATATCGGTGGATTTTTAGCCTTTGCTTTAAGTATTGTTTTTAGCATCTATCAAATCATGCAAGAATTTGATATTGTAAAATCTGTATATTTTTATAGTGGTATATTTGGCTTAATCTTTTTTGGATTGAGCCTGTTTTTTTCACTTTTAAAGTATAAGCACACAAAAGATTACCCTAAATTTTTAGGTTTTTATGCGTTTTTTTGGGCTTTGATTCACTTTTTTAATTATTTTGCTTTTGGAAAAAATTTAAATTTAATACTTTTTTTCAAAGATACTTTTAGTAAAAATTTAGAATTTAGTGGTTTTGTAAGCTTTTTTATACTCACATTTATGTTTATAAGCTCATTTAAGTTTTTTAAAAAAATGAGTAAAATAAGAAAACTTGGATATTTTTGCTTTTTGCTAACAACTTGGCATTATTTTTTATCTGCAAAAATACCACAAATTCCACATTTTTTAGCTTTAAGTCTAGCCTTGATTTTTCTACTTATTAAACTTTATAAAAATTACAAAAAGAGAAAAAGAGTAACTTTTTTGTAAAAATTTTTGTATTTACAAAATACTTTAAGAATAAAAATATAAATATATTCTTAAAATAAGACTTTATATATCTTATTTTAAGGACAACCATGCAAAGAAGGGATTTTTTAAACGGAATGGCTTTAACTATACTTGCAGGAATGACTCCATTGCAAGTATTATATGGTAAAGAAGCTAAAATCGAAGATTTCACTAAAGAATACTACCCACCAAAATGGCTTGGGTTAAGGGGTAGTAATAATGCAAGTTATGAATTTGCACATATGCTAAGAGATGGTGAAAAATTTGACTTTAGCGCTATCAAACCTAAACAAGAATATGACTTAGTTGTTGTTGGAGCTGGAATTAGTGGTTTAGCAGCAGCTTGCTTTTATCAAAACAAATTTGGAAAAAATAAAAAAATTCTTATCCTTGATAATCATGATGATTTTGGTGGACACGCTAGAAGAAATGAAATAGAACTAGAAGATGGCACTATTTTAAGTTATGGTGGTAGTGAAACATTTCAATCACCAAAGGCATTATATTCTAAAGAAGTAGTAGATTTATTATCATCTTTGGGTGTGGATATTGATGAACTTGCTAAACGTTTTGATGTAAATTTTTATCCTGATTTAAAACTTAGCAGGGGTGTGTATTTTTCTAAAGCTGAATTTGGAGTAGATAAAGTCGTAAGTGGTAACCCTAGAAAAGTAATTTGTGATGATATTCCTGAGGGAAGACATAATGGTAGAAGCGTTGAAGCTTTTATAGGAGATTTTCCTCTTAATGAAAAAGATAAAAAAGATTTAATTGCTTTATTTAAAAGCGAAAAAGACTATTTAAAAGGTTTAACAAAAAAACAAAGAGATAAGTATGTGGCTAAAACAAGCTATAAAAAATTCTTAGAAGAAAAGGTTAAGCTTTCACCACAAGCTATAAAATTTTTTGAAGGTATGACAGATGACTTTTTGGCTTTAGGTATTGATGCTGTTTCTTGTGAAGATGCTAGAATTTCTTTCCTACCTGGTTTTGATAAACTTGGGCTTGATCCAATCGAGGGAGAAGCATTGGCTGAAATGGAAGAGCCATACATCCACCACTGTGCTGATGGTAATGCTACTGTTGCTAGATTAATGGTTAGAAGATTAATTCCTGATGTATCTAAGAAAGGTAAAGATATGGATGAAGTTACTCTAGCTCATTTTGATTATTCTAAACTTGATCTTGCTAAAAACAAAGTACGCTTAAGATTAAACAGCACTGTTATAAATGTAGAAAATACAAAAGATGGAGCTTTAGTAACTTATATTAATAAAGGCAAAAATTACAGAGTAAAAGCTAAAAAAGTTGTAATGGCAAATTATAATAGTATGATTCCATATATAGTACCAAGTATGCCACAAGATCAAAAAGATGCTTTGAGTAAAAATGTAAAAACTTCTCTTTTACATACTAAAGTTATCATAAGCAACTGGGAACCATTTATAAAACTTGGAGTACATGAAATTTATTCACCAAAAATGCCTTATGCTAGAACCAAGCTTGATTATCCTGTGGATATGGGAGGATACCGCCACCCAAGAGATCCTAAAAAGCCTATTTGTGTTCATATGGTTTGCTCTCCTTTAGCTTTTGCGAATATCCAAGGGATTGATCTTGATAGAATGGATGCAAGAGATAGAGCTAGAGTAGGCAGAAATTTATTATTCACTATGAGTTTTGAAGAACATGAAAAAATCGTCCGTGATCAACTTCAAGGCATGTTAGGCTCAGCTGGATTTGACCATGAAAAAGATATTAAGGCTATAGTTGTAAATCGTTGGGGGCATTGTTATTCATATACAGAAAATAGTCTTTTTGATGATAGTGAAGAAGCACAAAAAACTATAGAACTTGCAAGAAAACCTTTTGGAAATATCGTTATAGCAAATTCAGATTCTGACTGGTCAGCTTATATGCATTCAGCAATCGATCAAGCATATCGTGCTGTTAACGAACTTTAACAATCAAACTCCTTTTTAGGAGTTTGATAAATTAATCATCGTTTTTAATACTAATATAAATTAAAGCTAAAAGCATATAAGTTACTAATCTAGTAGCATCAGGCAAGCCATTCCAAGTTTTACTCATCCACATACCAAACCATTCTGCAGCCACTACTTGAAAACCAAAAAACCAAAGTAAACAACAACAAGTTAAAGCAATGATTCCAAATTTTTTAGCTTCATGGAAAGTTTTTGCGTCCAAATTTCTTGCTTTAAACATATCTAAAGCACCTTTTAAAGCAGTTAGCATAATAAAAGCTTCAAAACAAATAATAAAAATATAGGCAATATGATGGATAGTAGAATTTGTAATAGCCCTATAAACAATAGCATTACCTAAATAATCAGGTTTAGTATCCATACTCATAACATGTTTTACGAACTGAAAATTTGAATTATAATCAGTTACATTACCAAAAACAACAATAGCCGCTAAAGAGGCAACTGTAAGCAAGATAATCATTTTAGAATATCTTACTATATTCATCATAGAAAAACCACAATTGCAATTCATTATGATACTCCTTTTTTGTTAAATTTATATTAATATAATACAACAAATATTAAATAAAACTGAAATATCTAACGCAATCTTAAAGAATTTAGTACAACTGTTACCGAACTAAAACACATTGCCAAAGCTGCCAAATGCGGACTAAGACTTACAAATGGCACAAAACCTGCTGCAATAGGAATGCATAAAGCATTGTAAATGAAAGCCCAAAAAAGATTAAGTTTGATGATGTTTTTAGTTTTTTGAGAAAGCTCAAAACAATAAGCTATTAAAGATAAATCATCTTTTATCAAAATCAAATCTCCGCTTTTTTTAGCAAGCTCACTTGCTTTGGAAAAACTTATACTTGCGCTAGCTAAATTTAAAGCAGGAGCATCGTTAATACCATCTCCTATAAAAAGAACTTTTTCTTTTTTGATTTTTTGTTTTATAAAATCAAGCTTTTGCTCAGGTTTTAAGTCAGAATAGTATTCATCAATATTAAGCTCATTTGCTATTTTAGTAACACTTTTTTTATTATCACCACTTAAAATAATGCTTTTTATACCTTTTTGTTTTAAATTTGCTATCAAATCTTTAGCTTCGTTTTTAAGCTCATTTTTCAAGCAAACCCCGCCAAGACAAATATTATTTTTTGCAAAATACAAATATATAGGTGCTTGATTTTCAAATTCTTGCAAAAATTGTTTGCTTTTTTGTATATCAACACCATTTTCAAGCATTAGTTTTTCATTGCCTATTAAATATTTATCTTCATTTTCTTCATAAAGCAAACCACTCCCCACCAAAACACTTAATTTTCCTTGCAAATTTAAATTTACATTTAATTCTTTAGCAAAAGCCTTTGCGATTGGGTGTGAGCTTAAATTTTCAATTTGGGTAAGTTTTTGAAAATCTTCTTGAGTAAGATTATGCTTATAAATACTTAAATCATCTTGGCTTAAAGTGCCTGTTTTATCAAAAATAGCAAGCTTTATACTGGATAAATTCTCTAATACCGCTGGATTTTTTACTAAGATAAAATTTCTTGCACCATTTGCTAAAGCACTAACTATAGCTATAGGAGTTGCTAAGCCCAAAGCACAAGGACAAGAGATTAAAAGCGTGGCGCAAGCATGCAAAAATGCTGCATTAATTCCTTCTTTAAAACACCAAAAAGCAAATACAAAAAGCGATAAAACAATAATACAAGCTACAAAATAAGCTGAAATTTTATTAGCTAAGTTTGCTAAAGGTGTTTTGACATTACCTGCTTTAAAAACAAGATCTTTGATTTGTTCTAATGAACTTTCAATAGCCTTTTTACTAGCTTTAATCTTTAAGCTTCCATTTATCAGCACAGTTCCTGCTAAAATCTCATCATCTTGCTTTTTAAAAAGCGGCAAAAACTCTCCTGTTAAAAAACTCACATCAACCTCAGCCTCGCCTGCTATAATTACCCCATCAGCGACAACGCTTTCACCCTCTTTTACTAAAATCACATCATTTTCTTTTACAAAAGCACTGGGTATGCTTTTTATACTTCCATCTTCTAAGATTATATTAGCTTTTTTAATATCTATGTTTTTTAATTTATTTTGATACCCTAAGGATTTAAATTTAGCCTTTTCTTCTAAGTATTTACCTAATAAAACAAAGCTTATAATCATCGCTCCGCCACTAAAATATAAATAACCATCTTTGCTAAATACCTCAAAATACACAAAAAAAGAATATATAAAAGAAGTAAAAGCACCTAGAGATATCAAGGTATTCATATCTAAATTTTTATGCCTTAATCCTTTAAGGGCGTGGATAAAAAAACCTTTTCCGCAATAAAAAATCACTATCATAGATAAAAACATTTGAATTAAAGCAGAAACATTTCCTTGAACAAACATTTCAAAATACATCACAATGGAGCTTAAAATTATACTCACGATAAGCTTTGTTTTCATATTTTTAAGCTCTTTGAGTTTAAACTCATATAAATTTTGCTCTTCTTGCAATATTTCAAAACCCAAAGCTTTGATTTTTGCTTTGATTTTTGCTTCCAAAGATAAATCTTTAAGCAAAAACACTCCACTAGAATTGACATAAGAAACACTTACATCTTCTACTCCATCAATTTTTGCACAAACTTTTTCTATAGCATTAGAGCAATTAACACAAGTCATATTGCCTATTTTTAATTTTAACTCATGCTTCATCTATCTCAAAACCTAAATCTTGCAATTGTTTTTTGAACTCTTCAACTTGCTCTGTTTTTAAATCAATCTCAATGCTTTTTGTTTCAACATTTATTTGCATGGTACCAAATTCATCTTCCAATGAAGCCTTGATTAAATTGACACAACTTTGACAATTAATATTTTTAGTTTTTATAATCATTTATTCTCCTTTTTCTCTATATTCATATTTATGAGAGTGAAAAATTTTATTTTTTATAAATTTAAAGCCCATTTTTTCATAAAGCATTTTTGCATTTATATTTTCATCTTCTACGATTAATGAAAGCTTTTTACCATTTTCCAAAGCTTCATTGAAAGCATATTCAATCAATTTCTTAGCAATGCCTTTTCCTCTTGCTTTTTCATCCACACAAATACTATCTAAATAAAACTCATTTTCACATTCTTTTAAAACTTTTTCATTAATTCCTAAAAATTCTAAATGCCCATTTAAAGGCTTATCTAGCTCATCTGCCAAAGCCCCATCATAAAAACAAATCGCACCTAAAATTTCACTATCTTCTTCATAAACATATATATTTTCATAGCTTAAACGATTATTTTCTTGAGTGAAGAAATTTTCTAAAACCTCTATGGCTTTTTGATGATCATTATAACCACTAAGTTTATATATAAAATGATCCATTGCTAAAGCAAGCAATTGTATGCATTTTTTAACATCATCTTTCCTAGCTTTTCTGATCACTCTTTTACTCCTTTAAAATCAAATTTAGACTTCTTAGTTTATACTTTTAACTTTAAAACAATATAAGAAAGAGAGAATTTATGGGAAGAGCGTTTGAATATCGCAGAGCCTCTAAAGAAGCAAGATGGGATAAAATGAGCAAACTTTTTCCAAAACTTGCAAAGGCTATACAAGTAGCAGCAAAAGAAGGCGGAGCTGATCCTGATATGAATCCAAAGCTTCGTAGTGCTATAGCTACTGCAAAAGCTAATAATATGCCAAAAGACAATATCGATGCAGCCATTAAAAGAGCAAGTGGAAAAGATAGTGCTGATATTAAAAATATCCACTATGAAGGAAAAGCAGCACATGGAGCTTTAATCATCGTTGAGTGTATGAGTGATAATCCTACACGCACAGTGGCTAATGTAAAAGCGATTTTTAGTAAAAATGGTGGAGAAATTTTACAAAATGGCTCTTTAACTTTTATGTTTTCACATAAAGCTGTTTTTCATCTTGAAAAATATGATGGAGATTTGGAAGAACTTGAGCTTGAACTTATTGATGCAGGACTTGAAGAACTTGAACAAAATGATGAAGAATTACTAATTATAGGTGATTACACTGCTTTTGGTGAGCTTAGCAATGCTATAGAAAAAAAAGGTTTAGTGCTTAAAAAAGCAGGACTTGAATACCTTGCTAACAATCCTGTAAATTTTAGCGAAGAACAACTTCTTGATATTGAAAAATTGCTTGATAAATTAGATGATGATGATGATGTACAAGCAGTTTATACCAACATAGAATAGGAGCAAAAAATGCTTAAAAAAATCGACACAAAAGATGCAAAAAAATACAATTTTGCTATCATTAGCACCGAAAAAGGTGATATGAAATTAGAATTATTTCCCGATGAAGCACCGCAAACTGTGTGTAATTTTGCTAACTTAGCTAATGATGGTTTTTATGATGAGCTTGTTTTTCACCGTGTGATTCCAAATTTTGTAATACAAGGTGGTTGTCCTTATGGTATAGGTTCAGGTGGTCCTGGCTATGAGATAGAATGTGAATGTGACGATCAAAAACACAAGCACTTAAGAGGTAGCTTATCTATGGCTCATGCTGGTAGAGATACAGGTGGATCGCAATTTTTCATTTGCCACAGTCCACAACCTCATTTGGATGGAGTACATACTATCTTTGGACAAATCAATCCTGAAGATAAAGAAAGTTTGGAAGTACTAGATAGCATTAGAGCAGGAGATAAAATCAAAACTATCCAAATTTTAGAAAAACTTTAATTTTACATCTCCTTAAAATTGTGCTATGATTTTTTAAGGAGATTAACTATGCATTTTATTTTTATTTGTATTCATCTTATTTGTGCTGTATTTTTTATAGCTTATGTATTTTTTGATGTATGTGTTTATCGCTTTGCTTATAAACACCAAAGTAAAGAAGATTGCGATAAAATCAAAAAAGCCTATACTAAATCAAGTATTTTTATTTTTGCTGGTATTTTCATCTTACTTTTACTAAGTGGATTTTATCTTTTGAATTTTTATGAAATTAACTCTTTTTGGGATTTTTTTACAAGTAATTTTGGCATATTTTTATTTATCAAACTTTTATTATTAATAACAATGCTAGTTTTGACTTTTTACTCTTTATTTTTTATAAAAGTTTTAAAAAGAAAAGATCCTTTAAAATCTCATTTGATTGCATTGATTTTATGTATTTTAATAGTCATTTGTGCAAAAGCAATATTATATTTTTAAAACATTAAAACTAAACTTATATCATTAGCATAAAAAATAAAGGTTATTTATGCTTGGTGATATTATAGATTTTTTACTCGCTCTTGCAAAAGATTGGGGTTATTGGGGGATTATTTTTCTTATGTTTGTAGAAAGTTCCTTTTTTCCTTTTCCTAGCGAAGTAGTGATGATACCTGCTGGATATTTAGCTCATCAAAACGAGCTTAACTTTTGGCTATGTCTATTTTGTGGGACTTTTGGAGCTCTTTTAGGAGCTTTGCTTAATTATTATTTATGTTATTTTTTAGGGCGGGAAGTTCTTTTAAAAATATGCAAATATTTTGGAGTTAATGAAACAAAATTTGCTCAGTTTGAAGCTTTTTTTAATAAACATGGTGAAATATCTACCTTTAGTGGTAGATTAATCCCAGGTTTGCGTCAATATATTTCTTTACCTGCCGGACTTGCGAGAATGAATTTAAAAAAATTTATATTTTATACTAGTTTGGGGGCTGGAATTTGGTGTTTAATCTTACTTATATTAGGTTATATTTTAGGTAAAAATGAAGATTTAATCAAAGAATATCTGCATTTTGTTATTGTAGCTTGTATTGTTTTTGCTGCTATGATTGTAGCTATTTATATCTATATCCAAAAAAGAAAAAAGGTATCTTAAAAATTCAATTTTAAATACCTGGTTTCATTAGCTAGGTATTTTATAATTTTCTTTAATTTAATATATATTTTTCTAAAAACATTTAAATTTATACGATTTTATATTTGATTTTTGATAAAATCTTATAAAAATATTTCAAAGAAAATACTATGGAAAAACCATCAATTCAAAATTTAACTAATTTTTTAATCGAATACATTAGTGTTTTTCTAAGTGCTGGAACTTACACAGCAAGAGTGGCAAAGTGCGTTGGAAGAATAGCTAATGCATATGGTTATGAGATTAACATGAATTTTTTCTTTCATCATACTACGCTAAATATTTTTGATAAAGATGATAATTCCATACAAAGAACCTATATCATACCTAATAAACACAATCATATTAATTTTAAACTTATATTAGCACTTAGCGCATTAAGCTGGCAAATTCATGATCATAAATATAACCTAGAAGAAGCTAAATTTTCTCTTTTAAAGCTCAAACAAAGTAAAAGAAATCCTTTTTTAGCGAATTTATTTTTAGTTTCAGTGGCAAACTCAGCATTTTGCAAGCTATTTGGGGGAGATTTTTACGGCTGTTTATTTGTATTTTTAGCTACTTTAGTAGGTTTTAGCTTAAGAGTTTTACTCACTAGAATAAAAATTGATTTAAGAATTCAATACATTATTTGTTCTTTTTTGTCCTCTTTTATTGTATTTTTTGGAGTGGATTTAAAACTCGTGCAAGAAGCTAATGTTGCTTTGGGTTCTAGTATATTGTATTTAATTCCTGGTGTTTATTTTATAAACTCCGTTATAGACATTTTAAAAGATCATATACTCATGGGACTTAGTCGTATTATAAGCGTAGCGATATTAGTGTGTTGTATTGCCATTGGAATTTATACTACTCTTAGTATTAGTGATTTTGGGATTTTAAGATGATTGATTATTCTTCTATACTTTGGGATATGTTTTTTGCAGCTTTAACAGGTTTTGGCTTTGCTTATGTGTGCAATCCACCCTTTAAAACACTCATACTTTCAGCCATATTAGCTGCTATAGCTCATGGTATGCGCTTTACTTTGATGGGGTATTTTGGCTTTCAAACCTTAGCCATTGCAACCTTTATAGCTTCTTTTAGCATAGGCTGTCTTGGTTTATTTTTAGCTAAGATTTTTAAAACACCTGCTGAAATCATAGCTTTTCCCGCTCTCATTCCTATGATACCTGGAATTTATGCATATAAAGCCATATTGTATTTGATTTCTTTTATACGCTCAGAGGATATTAGCGAAAAGACTAATTTCTTGATTCAATTTTTCGATCATTTTTTTACAACGCTTTCAGTAACACTAGCTCTAGCAGTAGGAGTAAGCGTGACTTTACTTTTGTTTTTTGAGCAAAGCTTTATGATGACAAGAAGTATTAAAAAAAGTAAAAATCACGACCAAAATTAATCGTGATTCATTTTATTTTTTGCCTCTATTCCCATAAGTGCAAAAGCTGTTTTAATACTTAAAGCACATACGGCAAAAAGTTTTAAAAGCTCATCTTCATTACTTGAGCCAACTACTTTATTTTCATTATAAAATTTATGAAATAAAGAAGCTAAATTTTTTAAATAATCAGGAATTTTTTGCAAGGCTCTTGACTCAAATACATCATTAAGTACTGCTTTTAAATTTAAACTTTCAAATAAAAGATTCATACCATCTTCATTTAAACTCTCAAATTTAGCATGCATAACATCATTTACACTTTTACCTGCTTTAGTAAATACTTGATGAATTCTCGCATGAGCATAATTAATATAATACACAGGATTAGAGTTATCTTCTTTTTTAAACTCATCTACATCAAACTCTAAATGTGTATCACATTTTTTACTAATAAAAATATATCTTAGCACATCACTACCAAGCTCTTCTAAAACATCACCCATTAAGATGAAATTTCCTGCTCTTTTACTCATTTTATAAGGTTCGCCATTTTTTAATAATGAAACCATTTGCGCTAGAATAATTTCAAGATTTTGACTATCATGTCCTAAAAATTCCATAGCAGCTTTCATTCTAGCTATATAGCCATGATGATCAGCTCCCCATATATTAATACACTTATCATAACCACGGCTCATTTTATCTTTATGATAAACTATATCAGCAGCTAAATAAGTTCCTTTTCCATCATCTTTAATAATCACACGATCTTTTTCATCGCCTTTAGCACTTGATGCAAGCCATATTTTACCATCTTGCTCATAAGTACCACCATGCTCTTTTAAAGCTTTTAAAGTATTTTCTAATTCATTATAATAGCTTGTTTCACTCACATAAGCATCAATAAATATCTTAGCATCGGCTAAATTTTGCTTGATAATTTTAAGCATTTTATCTTTAGCCCAAAGTGCTAATTGCGGAATGTTTTCTTCTACAAAGAAATCTTTTTCAAATTCAGCAAAAGCCTCTTTTGCTACATCTACGATATATTCACCTTTATAATACTCATCAGGATATTGAACTTGCTCTTTTAAACAATGCTCTTTCACTGCAAGTAATATAGAAAGACCTAAAAGATAAATTTGATTACCCGCATCATTGACATAATACTCTGTATCAAATTTATATCCTAAATGCCTAGCAACCCTAGTTAAAGTATCGCCAAAAATAGCTCCTCTAGCATGTCCTATGTGTAAAGGCCCTGTTGGATTTGCACTCACATACTCAAGTAAAAAACTCTGCTCTTTTTTATCATCTTTTGCAAAATTCTCACTATCGCTCAAAGCTTGTGTAGCTAAAGAATTTAAAAAAGCTCTTGAAAGCTTAAAATTTACATAACCATTTAAAGCCTCTACACTTTCAAAACAATCACAATCTTTTAACTTAGCAACAATATCATTAGCAATTATCATAGGGTTTTGCTTTAATTCTTTGGCTAAAGAAAAAGCCAAAGGTGTAGCAAAATGGGCTAGATTTTTATTCTTAGGATTTTCTAAGATAAAATCTCTTCCTAGTTTTTCTTTAATTTCTTTATAAACTAAAGTTTTCAATGTTTTGCCTTAAGCTTTTTTTACTTCTTCATTGTTTTCTTTTACAAGCACATCTTTTTCATTGATTTTTTCAATTTTTTGCGCATCTTCTTGAACGATTTTTTTATCATCTTCTGTGTTCATTTCATCTTTAAAAGTTTTAATACCTTTTCCTAAGCCTTTAGCAAGCTCTGGAATTTTTTTTGCACCAAAAAGTAACACCACAATAAGTAATATAATCAACCATTGAGTTCCGCTTGGCATATGCATTTTATTCTCCTTTATTCCATTGAATTTGAATTTGTTTTAAATCATGTTTTGTACTTTTTAATTTTGAAGCTTCAAAAACTGCTTCTAATTCCCTATAGCTTTTTTCAAGATCATCATTTATGATTAAAAAATCATATCGATCCAAATAAGCCATTTCATCGCTAGCATTTTCTAATCTTTTGCTAATATCTTCTATTTTATCAGTATTTCGCTTAAGCAATCTTTTTTCAAGTTCTTTTTTATTTTTGGTTGTAATAAAGACAGAAGTAATATATTCAGGCATTTTTTCTTTAGCTATACAAAAACCTTGCACATCAATATCAAAAACGACACTTTTACCCTCTTGCAATGCTTTTTTTACGGGGATTAACGAAGTGCCATAATAATTTTTATGCACCAAAGCCCATTCTAAAAAATCACCTTTTTCTATGCCTTGTTTAAATTCTTCTTCGCTGATAAAAAAATAATCTACTCCATTTTTTTCATTTTCCCTAGGAGCTCTTGTTGTACTTGAAATAGAAAAATAAATATTATCTTTTTCTTTAAAAAGCCTTTGAAGCAAGGTACTCTTCCCTGCTCCACTTGGTCCTGAGATAATTAAAATTTGACCACTCAATGTTTATCCTCATCAAAGCTTATATTAATGTTTATATTCATTTTCATGCCTTTTAAGGCTGCTTTTAAAGTATCATCAGTAATGCTTGAAGTAATAGTTTGAGCTATGCTTTTACTAAGTTCATTTACCATTTCATCTTCTTGTAAATTTTCTACTTTTTCTTCAGTATTTATCTTACTCTCCTCTTTCTTTTCTGCAATAACTGGAGTAAGCTCTTCACCTAAAGCTAACATAATATCATTTTCATTTAAATTTGCAAACTCATCTTGTGTATCATCTAAAATTGCGCCCATATTTTCCTCTATATTTTCCTCTATATTTTCCTCTATATTTTCCTCTATATTTTCCTCTATATTTTCCTCTATATTTTCCTCTAAATCTAAAACCTGCGCATTTTCATTATTACTTGCTTCTTGAGTATCAAAATCTTGCATTGACTCCTCATCAAGACCATTCAACTCTTCATCAAGTTCATCAATAGCAGCTAGTTCTTCTTTTATTTTATCTTGAGTGCTTAATTCCTCTTCTGGCTCAAATTCCATAGCTTCATCTTCTAAAAGCTCTTCTACCAAAGGTTCATTTTCTTCTACAACGCTATTATTTTCTTTTATTTCCCCAATAAATTGAGCATCCTCAGGCAAATCATCAAAACTCATCTCTTTTTCACCCATTTCTTCAACCATAGGCAATTCATCAAAAGAATCCATTTTGGCGGGATTTTCTTCTATATTTTCTTCTATATTTTCTTCTATATTTTCTTCTATATTTTCTTCTATATTTTCTTCTATATTTTCTTCTATATTTTCTTCTATATTTTCTTCTATATTTTCTTCTATATTTTCTTCTATATTTTCTTCTATATTTTCTTCTATATTTTCTTCTATATTTTCTTCTATATTTTCTTCTATATTTTCTCCATGTAAATCATCTAGCAACGTCAAATCATCTTTTTTTTCATCTACTAATACATCTGTTGTTTCAGGTATATTGTCAACTTTTAATTCATCATCTAAATTTTCTTCAAAAAATTCTTCTTGCAAACTTAAATCATCTTCACTTAAACTCTCTTCATGCTCAGACAAGTCAATACCAGCTAAAAGTTCATTTCCATCCAAAGGTGTATCTTTATCAATTAAAATATCATCGTCAAAATTTAATTCATCTTCTTCTAAAGTATTATTTTTATCTTCATTTAAAGTTTTTTCACCACCCAAAAGCTCTATAAAGTCAGTTGGCAAAAAAGGTTTATATAAACATTCTACGCCTTCTACTTGCTCTTGATTTCTAGGTAATAAACAAATCAATCTATTACATTTGCTTTTTAAATCATCTAAATTAGCTTCAATATCATGATCTATGATAATAACATCATAAAATTCTCCAAGCTCCTCAGTATTTGTAATTTCTTCAAAATCATAACCTAATTTTTGAACACCTAAACTGATTAGCTTTGAAACAGCCGTATTAGAATTTATCAGCAAAACCTTCATCTGTCATCTCCCAAAATTAAAGAAATATCTTATTTTAAAACATTTTTAATTATTTATTGCTTATATATTAAAAAATAATAATTCCATATGCTCAAAACTTTTCATTGTTAAATTTTTAAAATACTGCATCATAATAAGCAAAATAGCAATAAGCACTGCAAAAGATAAGAATATCTTAATAGGATACCCCACCACTAAAAGATTAAATTGTGGCATAGTTTTCATAAGCATACCAAAAATCACATCTGATAATAAAGATATAGCCAAAACCGGAAAAGCCATAGAAAAACCAAGTACAAAAATATTTACCATGGCTTTATTTAAATAAAGCATTAAATTTTCATGCGGATAAAACCCACCTAAACTAATGTATTCTAGCGAATTAGATATAAAAAGTAAAACTAAATGATGTCCATCAAAGGCCAAAAATACAAGTAAAGCTAATAAATTTAAAACTTGTGAGATTACAGGTGTGTTTGTACCAGTTGTAGGATCCATAACACTAGCCATAGAAAATCCCATGGTAAAAGAAACCTGCTCACCTGCCATTTGTAAAATAGCAAAAGTCATTTGCAAAATCAACCCTGCCATCATACCAAAAAGTACTTCACTTAAAAGATGTAAAATAAAAAAAGAATCAGGTGTATTGCCCTCAAGCTTTGCCAAAGGATATAAAAACATTGTTAAAAATAAAGCTAAGGTTGTTTTTACCACCAAAGGTATACTATTATAAGAAAAAAAAGGGAAAAAAACTATTAACCCACTCATTCTAGCAAACAAAAGCATGAAAATAACTACATTTTCATCGCCTAAATATTTAACAAATTCCATGATTGTTTAAGTGAAAAACCTTGTCGCATTTTTTAGCAAGCTCTTGATCATGCGTAACAAAAATCAAAGCTGCGTTATTTTTCTTGATATAATCAATCAAAATATCCATTACATTTAAAGCATTTTTAAAATCTAAATTTCCAGTAGCTTCATCAGCAAAAATAATCTTTGGCCTTTTGCTTAAAACCCTAGCTATACTTACTCTTTGCTGTTGTCCACCGCTTAGCTTTGTGATTTTTTGATTCATTAAATCTGCAATATCAAGTTTTTTTAATAATTCATAATCAATATTCTGTCGGCTTAAAACACTCGCAAGTTCTATATTTTCAAAAGCCAAAAAACCTTTAAACAAATAATGCATTTGAAAAATAATCCCAAAATCTTTTCTACGAATTTCTAGCAAAGCATCATCATTTAAACCATATAAGTCTTGATTATTATAAAAAACTTTTCCTAATTGAGGTTTTAATAAGGTAGATAAAATATGCAAAAGAGTGGATTTGCCGCATCCACTACTTCCGCATATTGCAATACAATCTTTTGCATTTACAGCAAAATTTAAATTTTCAAAAAGCGGAACATCAAAACTATGGCTTAAATTTTCCGCTTTTAAAAGTTCCATTTTTAACCAATTTGCGCAGCAACTTCAGCAGCAAAATCTTCGGTTTTCTTTTCTAGACCTTCACCTACTTCAAAGCGAATAAATTCAACTATTTTGATAGTTCCGCCTAGCTCTTTTTCTTTATCAGCAATTACTTGCTCGATAGTTTTTTTATCATCCATTACATAAAACTGACCCATTAAAGTAAGTCTGCTATCAAGTTGAGAGTTATCTGCTATAAAACTATTTAACTTACCTGGGATAATATTAGGCCAAATTTTTTCTGGCTTACCTTGTGCTTGAAGCTCAGCTTTAATAGCTTCTTCAGCTGCTTGAATTACCTCTTGAGTTAATTGTTTTCTACTTGCATATTTTGGAATTTTATGCTCTGGCTTGTTAGGATCTTTTAATCTTCTTCTTTCTTCATTTTCTTTTTCTAACTCAGCAACTAAAGCTTTGTATTCATTTTCTACAAAATCCATATCAAGTTCTTCATAAGATAGATAACTTGGTTTCATTGCAGCAATATGCATACAAATATGCTTTAAAAATTCTCCACACTTGCTAGCTGTAGCTTCGCTATCGCAAGCTGCAGCAATAACCACACCAACACGACCATTAGTATGAATATAGCCATTTACTATGCCATTAGCACCTGCTTTTAAAGTAGCAAATCTTCTAACAACTAAATTTTCACCAATAGTTGCAATTTGGCTTTTTAAGTACTCTTCAAATTTAACACCATTAATCTCACTTGAATGTAATTCTTCAACATTTTGAAGACTCTTTGCTTGAATATGTGCTGTTGTATCTTTTGTTAAAGCAATAAATTGTTCGTTTTTAGCAACAAAATCTGTTTCTGAGTTAATTTCACTTACAGTTGCACATTTAAAATCATCACTTACTTTTACGCTTACTAAACCTTCAGCGGCTAAACGATCAGCTTTTTTATCAGCTTTTCCAAGTCCTTTTTCTCTTAAAAGTTGCACTGCTTTTTCAAAATCACCATCTGTGTCTTTTAGAGCATTTTTACAATCCATCATACCTGCGCCAGTACTTTCGCGCAGTTCTTTTACCATTTGTGCAGTGATTTCAGCCATTATTCTTTATCTCCTTCAAAATCTTCTTCACTCATAGCTTCTTCTAAAACTTCTTTTTTTTCTTCTTCAGAGATTGGTTGTTCTTCATTTGCTTCACCATCTTGCTCTCTTAATGCTTTACCTTCATTGATTGCTTCAGCCATTTCTTGGCAGAAAAGTTGAACCGAACGAATTGCATCATCATTTCCTGGAATTGGGAAATCAACTAAGTCAGGATCGCAGTTTGTATCTAGCGGAGCAACTACAGGGATTTTTAATCTATTAGCTTCTTGTACTGCAATTTTTTCTTTAACAGTATCAATAACAAAAATCATATCAGGTTGAGTTTTCATATATCTAATACCACCAAGATATGCTAACAACTTTTCTTTTTTTCTAGTAAGCATTAATGCTTCTTTTTTAGTTAAAAGTTTAATGCTTCCATCTTCTTCCATTTTTTCTATAACTTCTAATTTTCTAATAGATTGGCGGATAGTTCCAAAGTTAGTCATCATACCACCAAGCCATCTGTGATTTACATAAGGCATACCGCATTTTTCAGCATATTCTTTAATCGCTCCACCTGCTTGTTTTTTAGTACCAACAAATAAAATTGTTTTACCTTCTGCAGCAGCATCACGAACGATATTATATGTATATCTAAAGTATCTAAGTGTTTTTTGTAAATCAATTACATAAATACCTTTTCTTTCACCAAAAATAAATTTTTTCATTTTTGGATTCCATCTTCTTGTTTGGTGTCCAAAGTGCACACCGCACTCTAATAAATCTCTCATGCTTACCATGAAATTCTCCTTGAAATAAAATAATTAGGTTTATTCCTCCGCATTCTTTAACCCATAAGCAACCTAATAAGGAAATTAATGCGTGTGAAATGAAAAAATATTATATCAAATTTTATTTTATATTTAGCTTATTATTGAAGAAAAAGAACGCCACAAGGCGTTCTTTGAGTAAATTAGTGTAGTTTAGACCAAACTGATCTTTTCCAACCTATAGCAAAAATACTTAAGATAGCAAAGAATATCATAATATAAATTCCTGTTTGCTCTCTTTCTTCTTTTTTACTATCACCAACTTTTTCAAGATAATTAATAACTTGAGTTTGTGCTTTTTCATTTAAGCCAACTCTTGGCATAGCAGTACCGTGAATTTTCTTTTGAGGTTCGTTAATGAAAATTTCAAGATAATGCGCGCCTTTAGAACGAATCATCATAGATAAATCTGGAGGCGTCATACCAAGATAATTTTTTAAATCAGTCATATTTGAGCTTGAAACAAAGCCATCATATTTTACATCATGACATCTTCCGCAAGCATTTTCAAACGTATGTTTATTTTTAGCAAAATCAAATTCTTTTGCAATTAAAGCCGTTTTTGCTTGCTCTGAAAGCTCTTGATTTTTAGCATATTTTTCTTCTAAATCAGCTTTTAATTTTGCATCAAATTCTTTTTCATATTCACTAGCTGTATTTTTAAAGAATGCAATTAAGTCTGCTAAATCTTGATTATCTTGTGCTTCATCGCCACTTAAAGGATAAGCAGGCATTAAGAATGGATTTTCATCATTAAATTTATGTGAAATTTGCAAAGCTTTAACCGGATCAATGATAAGTGCGGTTAAAAATTTCTCATCATAAATAGCGCCCGCATCACTTAAATCAGGAGGTGTTACACCTAAAGAAGAATCTGTGATAGTAGCAGGAATTCCAGCAGCTTTTACACCATGACATGCAATACAATTTCCTTCAAAAAGCTCTTTTCCTTTTTGTGCATTACCTTTGCTAAAATCGATTTTTGCGATTTTTTCCCATAATTGCTTAGTAGCTTCTTCTTGGCTTTTAGCAAGCTCTAATGCTTTTTGAGCATTAGCTATAGCTTTTTCACTTCCTGAAGCGTTAGCATCCGTTGCTGCTTTTTCTTTTAAAGCAACTTCACCTTTGGTAAATTCTGCATCAGCTTTTGCAAAGTCAAAATTAACCGGAGTTGAAGGAGGATTCATCACTGAATGTGCATAAGGCTCAACCCCCCAATAAACTAAACCTGTGAAAAAGACAACTACAAAAAATATTTTTAATTCTCTCATTATTAGCCCCTTTTTCTTTCCATGATAGTAATAATTGGTAAGACCACTAACAATAATAGTAAAAATACCATAGAAGCATAAAATCCTATCCAAGCGTTAATTCCTGTTGGAGGAAGCTTTCCATAAACTGTTAGTACAATTAAATCTATCAATAATACCCAAAACCATACAAAAAACATTGGTCTTTCGTGTGCTGGTTTTACAACATCACTTCTATCAAGCCAAGGTAACAAGAAGAAAATAATTTGTGCTATACCAAATGCTGCAAGTCCTATATCAAAAGCCTTAATGCTTCCAACATCAAAGAAAAATCCTCTTAAAACTTCATAACTCCACAAGAAATACCACTCAGGATAAATATGAGGAGGTGTTTTTAAAGAATTTGCTGGGTCAAAATTGATTGGATCCATTGCAAAATTAAATTTAAAACATACCAAGTAAAAGAAGAAAATCATAAATAGTGCAATATACATAAAATCTTTAGCTAAAAATCCTGGCCAAAAAGGAATAACTTTAGAACCTTTTGTATCACCTGCTAAATATTTTTCAGCTTCTAAATCAAAATCAATTTCTTCTGAGATTTCATTATTTACATGAGGAATTCTTAAAGAATAAAAGTGGAATGCAATAATTGCCAAAATTACAATAGGCAATAAACATACATGTAGCATAAAAAATCTAGTTAAAGTTGGATCTGAAACTGCAAAATCTCCTCTTATCCAAATAACCAATGCATCACCTATAAAAGGAATTCCACCAAAAAGCTGAGTAATAACTTGAGCAGCCCAAAAGCTCATTTGTCCCCAAGGTAGCATATACCCACTAAATGCTTCTGCTGAAAATACAACAAATAAAAGCATACCACTAATCCAAATCATCTCGCGACCCTTTTTATAAGAGCCATAATAAATTCCTGTTAGCATGTGAATATATATGATTAAAAATACAACCGAAGCAGCCACACCGTGCATATGACGCCAAAGCCAACCATACTCTACTTCTTGCATGATAGTTTTATTTACGCTATCAAAAGCCAAAGCCACATCTGGCTTATAATACATTACCAAAAATAAACCTGAAATAAATAAAATAGCAAAAAGAGTGGTTAAAATAACACCCATTGCCCATAAGAAGTTAATTTGTTTTGGTATCCAATATTGAGCCATTAAAACATTAAAAAGCTTATTTACAGCTAGTCTTTGATCAAGCCAATCTACAATACCGTTTGCTTTTTTTATCTGTGCCATATTAAGCCTCCGCGATCATTTTTTTATATTCTGGACCTTCTTCGCCTAATACTAATTTTGTTCCATCAATTCTAAAAGGAGGAATGTCCAAAGGTCTTGGAGGAGGACCAAATACATTTTTACCACTGGTGTCAAATTCGCCACCATGGCATGCACACTTAAATAATTTTTCACTTGGAGCATAAGCTGGAATACAGCCTAAATGCGTACAAAGACCAATAACTACAGTATAAGCAACATCACCTACAACAACATCTCTATTGCTATCTTTTGCCATATCTGCATCTTTTTTTAAGATAAATATAGGCTTTTTACGCCATTCAATTGTTCTTAGCTCGCCCTCTTTCATACCAGAAAGATCTACAGTAGTAATACCTGCTGCTTTTACACTTGGGAGCGGATCCCATGTTTTTTTCATTGCAACTAATGAAAAAGCACCACCCACAGCAGCTACTGTTCCAAAGGCAAAGCCCATAAAGCTTCGTCTACTTTCAGATGTAGCCATTTTACTTCCTTTGTTTTGATTTGTATGTAAAGCATAGCAGTTTATCTAAAAAATGATAAATTTTTTCTTTGATACAAAAAGCCTTGTTTAAGATATAAAAGTATTTGTTTAAAAAAGATAGTATCTATTTTATTTAAGGCAATAGATACTATATAAATTAGTTTATTTTTTCATTTTGATATAAATATGTAAAATATCCAAAGCAGCAGGAGTAATACCGCTAATTTGCGAAGCAGCAAAAATAGTTGGTGGATTAAATTTTTGCAGTTTTTCCACCACTTCATTACTCAATCCACTCACACTTTTAAAGTCAAATTTTTCAGGAATTTTCAAATCATTTAAATTTTTCATTTTTTCAATTTGTGCTTTTTGCATTGCTATATAATGATAATACTTTGCTTCATTTAAAATTTCATTTAAAGAATACTCATCCATATTTTTAAACATTTCATCTAAAGCTTTTAATTTTTCTATATTAAAACTAGCTCTTGCAACAATTTTTTGCAAGCTCACTATTGAAGTGATCTTTTCTTCTTCAATACTTTGTAAAAATTCATTATTTTGCTTACTTGGTGTCCATGTAGTTTGAAGTAAAAACTCAAGTCCTTTGTCAACATTTTGTTTTATATTATCAATATATGCATAATCTTCTTGACTTAAAAGTTTAAAATTATATCCATATTCTCCAAGTCTTAAAATAGCATTTTCTTCTCTTAAGAGCAGTCTATACTCAGCTCTTGAAGTAAACATTCTATAAGGCTCTTTGGTGCCTTTCATCACTAAATCATCAATCAACACCCCTATATAAGCTTCATCACGCCTTAGCACAAAAGGTTCTTTTTCATCAATTGCTAAAACCGCATTTACTCCTGCCATAAAACCTTGCGCAGCAGCTTCCTCATAACCAGTAGTTCCATTAATTTGTCCAGCACAATATAAATTTTTAATCTTTTTAGTTTCTAAAGTATGCTTTAGCTCTGTTGGATCAATGTAATCATACTCTATAGCATAACCAAAACGCGTGATTTTAGCATTTTCAAAACCTTTTATACTTCTTAACATCGCAATTTGCACTTCATAAGGTAAAGAAGTAGAAAAACCGTTAATATAATACTCTGTCGCATCTTTAGTTTGTGGCTCTATAAATAAATGATGACTTTCTTTATCACCAAAACGATTAATTTTATCTTCTATAGAAGGACAATATCTTGGTCCTATACCTTCAATTTGCCCTGTAAAAAGCGGAGCGCGGTAAAAGTTACTTTTTATAATCTCATGTGTTTTTAAATTTGTTCTTGCTATATAACATGGAAGTTGATTAGGCTTGAAATTTTTCGTTTTAAAACTAAAAGCTTTAGGGTTTTCATCTCCGGGTTGAATTTCTAAAACACTAAAATCAATACTTTTAGCGTCAACCCTTGGACAAGTTCCTGTTTTTAATCTTCCTACTTTTAAACCACTTTGTTTTAAGTAATCTCCCAAATTTACAGACGCAAGCTCACCTACCCTACCTGCTTGAAGCTTGGTTTCACCTATATGGATAAGTCCATTTAAAAAAGTTCCTGTTGTAAGTATGATTTTTTTGGCAAAATATGTATTTTCTAAATTAGTTTTAACACCCTTAACTTCATCATTTTCTATAAGTAAAGACAAAGCTTGCTCTTGAGAAATTTCTAAATTTTCAAGTTTTAAAAGCTTATTTCTAGCACAAATTCTATAAGCGTCCATATCAATTTGCGCTCTACTTCCGCGCACTGCAACACCTTTGCTTTCATTTAAAATTCTAAATTGAATTCCAGCCTCATCAGTAATTTGTCCCATAAGTCCACCCATAGCATCAAGCTCTTTTACCAAATGTCCTTTTGCTAAACCGCCTATAGCGGGATTACAACTTGCAGCACCAATTTGCTCGATTAAAGTAGTTAAAAGTAAAGTTTTTTTACCCATTCTAGCGGCAGCAGCACTAGCCTCAACTCCAGCATGCCCGCCACCTATTACGATTATATCATACATATTTTGACCTCATTTTTATAAAAAGGCAAAAATTATATAATATTTTTTAAAATAAAATACTAAAAATACTTTTTGAAATTTAAAAGTTTTAGATAAAATCTCATAAAAATTAAAGGTATTGAATGTTTAATGGATTAATCCGCGAATTAGCCTTTGTCAAATCATATCAAAACAACACTTTAAGATTAAAAGCAAACTACAAACCAAAACTAGGTGATAGCATAGCAGTTAATGGTGCGTGTTTGAGCGTAACAAAACTTTTTGATGATGGTTTTAACCTTGAACTTTCTTATGAAACAAGAACTCACATAGCTATTGAAAATTTAAAAGATTATGTACATATTGAACCTGCACTAGCTTATGGCGATAGAATAGATGGACATTTAATGCAAGGACATATTGATGGTATAGGTGAAATTACTAATATTTCTAAAAAGGAAAACGGGGTTGATTTTTATATTAAATGTCCTGATGATATACAAATTTATATGGCAAATAAAGCAAGTGTAGCCATAGATGGGGTGAGCTTAACTATCAATGAAGTTTTAAAAGATGATATTCGTTTAACTATCATTCCCGTAACCTTTAATGAAACCTTGTTTAAAAATTACACCATAGGAAGACGCGTGAATATAGAAAGCGATCTTTTGGCAAGATATATGCACAGACAATTAAATTATAAAAAAGAAATCTCATGGCAACAAATAGACAAAATTACATCACTTTATTAGAAAATGATTTTGCAAAAGCTTTTGTAGCTTTTGATCAAGATTATAATATTTTTAGAGCAAAATTTCATGATAATATTTTTCCTTGGGAAAATTCAATAAAAAAGTGTATATTTTTAAATCAAATTCATTCTAATATCATCACTCATTATAATAAAGATTTTCATTTTAACGCTGATGGGATAATTAGCAATGAAAAAAATATAGCTTTGTGTATTTTAAGTGCTGATTGCTTGCCTTTGCTTTTATATGATAATGAAAATAAAGCCGTAGCAGCTTTGCATTCAGGTAGAAAAGGTTGTTTTGAAAATATCTTAAAAGAAGCTGTTTTAAAAATGCAAAAAAGCTTTAACACTCAAACAAAGAATTTAAAACTCATCATTTCAGCAGGAATTTGTGCTAAAAATTATGAAATTAATGGCGAGATTTTAAATTATAGCAAAGAAAATTTTGCACCTTTTTCACATGAAAATAAGCTTGATTTAAAAGCATTAGTTAAATTTCAAGCAAAAGAATTAGGTGTTAATGATATTTTTGATATCAATCTTTGCACATTTGATGATGAGAGATTTTTTTCTTATAGAAAAAACCAAACTCCAAAGCGCATTGCTAGCGTGATTTATTTAAAGGATTAAAATGTATGAAGTAAAAAATTTACTTGCTTTGAAACTTTTACAAAAGGCTAGAGAATTTGGCGATAACGACCTAAGCAACGAAGTTTTAATCACTCAAATGCTAAACCACACCCCACAAACTCTAAATCAAAACGATACAAAAAATTTAAATGAATTTATCACAACGCTTATAAATGCTAAAGAAAAGGCTAAAATGAGCAATAAATAATTTTAATTTTTCCAAGTTAAAATGAATTTTGTTCCTTTATTTAGTTCACTTTCTACTTTTATTTTTATATTATGCTCTTTACAAATTTTATCTACCAAAGAAAGCCCTATACCAAAACCACCTTGATTTTCATTAAATCTTGAATAACGTTCAAAAATATTAGCCAAATTTTCTTTTGCTATACCACAACCACTATCTGTTATTATAAGTTTTTGCTCTAAAAGTGTTATTTTAATATAACCATTTTTTATATTATATTTTATAGCGTTATTAACAAGATTATCAAACATTTTAAAAAACTGCTCTTTGTTAGCATAAATTTTTCCATCATTTTCCAAGCTAAGCTCTAAGTCGATATTTTTTTGCTCCAAAAATATCTTGAAATACTCCATTCTTTCTTTAATCAAATCTTTTAAAAATATCCAATCTTTTTTAGCTTCATAAGCTTGAGAAAAATTTAAAAAAGTTAAATCTGAATACAAATGACTCAAAGTCAAAGCCGCTATTTTTACACGCTTTAAAGCCTTAATTTCTTCAAAATTCTTTTTTCTTTCCAAACTCTCTACACTCATTAATATCGCACTAATTGGCGTATTAATCTCATGAGTAGTATCTTTTATAAAATTATTTAAAAATCTTATCCTCATTTCTAAAGGCTTGAGCGCAAATTTAAGGATTAAATACCCCATTATACTTACAAAAATCAAAGAAAAAACCATAGCCAAAGCTACTTTAAACCTTATAAATCCAAGCTCTTTAGAAATATCATCACCTTGTACTAAAACCCTCAAACGATTAACATCACCTAAAATTTCTAAAGCATTTTGACTTTGCGCGTTTGCAAGCAATAAATTATTTAAATTCACATCAGCTACATAAATTAGAGTGTTATTATTATAAATATTTGCATTATTAAGTTTAAAAAAAGTTGTTTGAGCGGGCAAATCTAGGTTAGAAAAATAAACTTTTGTTCTATCGAATATTGCAAATTTTATATTAGAAATTTGAGCAATTTTTCTAGCACCTTTTTCTATAGGCTCAAAACGTAATTTTTCCATTTGTAAAATTACAAAACGGTGTTCTTGTCTTAATTTTATGCTATGCTCAGTTACTAATTCTTCTATTAACTTTGCATACCATACACCAAAAAGCACTATAAGAACACTTCCTATACTTACTAAATACAAAGAAAGAATTTGCCATGCAACGCGCTTGGCTTCATACATAACAATACCCTCTTCCTCTTTGGTTGACAATGCTATCTTTACCTAAAATTTTTCGTAAATTTTTTACATAAGCCCTTAAACTAAGTTCGCTTGGCTCTTGATCATACTCCCAAATTTCTTCAAAAATACAAGCAGTATCTATAAATTTACCTTTGTTTTTTAAAAGTAAAGATAAAAGCTTTAATTCTTTTAAAGGCAGGGTTAAAGGCTTGTCATCTTGGTATAAAGTTTGCGAAACAAAAGCAAATTTAAAACCATTTCCTAAGTCTTCATAATCTTCATTTTTATGAGCAAAAGAACGCTTTAAAATAGCATTAATTCTTATTTTTAACTCCTGCAATTCAAAAGGCTTTTTAATATAATCATCACAACCGCTTTCAAATCCCTTTTGCAAATCCATAGTAGTATTTAATGAAGTCATAAAAATAGCCGGTGTGTATTTACCTGCCTCTCTTAAATTTTTAAGCACACTAAAACCATCACCTTGTGGAACTTTTACATCTAAAATCCATAAATCAAAATTTTTCTCATAAGCTTTATCTTGTGCATCTTGAGCATTATCTACTAAAGTAACTACAAAACCTTCTTCTTCTAAAAATTCACTAACAATTTCCCCTAAATTAATATCATCTTCTAACAAAAGAATTTGTGTGGCCATTTTTAACCTTTTTATTATATTTTACTTAAAACATTATATTTTTTTTGTGTAAATTAAATGTGAATTTAGCGGAGTTAAAGCCAAATATTTATAAAATATTAACCGTTTTATATTTTGTACTTAGGATTTGTTATGCTACCTGAATGGGATCAAAAATACAGTATTAATAATGCAAAAATTGATGCCCAGCACCAAAAACTCTTCGAGCTTGCTACTAGAGTTGAAGAAATTTCAGATAGATCGATTTATCAAGTAGAACTTAAAAAGATAGTTGCTGAATTTTTTCACTATATTAAAATTCATTTTCAAGATGAGGAAAACTATATGGCTGAGATTAATTATCCTTATTTAAACCAACACAAACTTATGCGTAAACAAATCACACAATCTATGGTAAAACTCATACAAAGCATAAAAAGCACCAATGACCTAAAAGAAAAATTATACATAGTGGTTAATTCATGGCTTATAGAACACATCATTCAGCATGATATGATGATAGAACATTGGAGACAAAGCACACAAGCAAAGAATTCTTCAGACACCTTCGAAAAAGAAAAACCAAAACCAAAAAATTTTTATATCAATGTCAATGTGAAGGAAAAACCCACAAAGTCCCTTATGATATTCATTTAAAAATACAATATTCTAAAGCACAATTTAAATGTAAAAAATGCTCTACTAATTTAATTTTATGTAAAGAAAAAAACTGAAATTTAATAAAAATTAATCATAATTTAAAATATTGTAAATTATAATACATCAAGAACTCTCCCACAAACCAAACAAGGGGTTTTAGTATGTTACCAAAATGGTGCGACAAATATAGTATTCACAATGAAGAAATCGACAAGCAGCACCAAAAACTTTTTGAACTTGCTGCCAATGTTGAGATGATTTCGGATAAACCTATTCATAAAGGACAGATTAAATTTTTACTTGCGGATTTTTTCAATTATATGAAAGAACATTTTGCCGAAGAAGAAAAATATATGGCGAAAATAGGCTATCCTGAACTTGCTAATCATCAAAAAATTCACAAAAGCATTATTCAATCCATGATAGATTTGATTCAAAATTTAAAAAGTACTAATGATTTAAAAGAAAAACTCAATATTATTGCGTCTAAATGGCTTTTAGAGCATATTTTAAGAGAAGATATAAAAATAGAAAAATGGCATCAAGCCCAACTTAGCAAAAAAGACAAAAATACAAACTTAGGTGAATTGCAAGAATTTTATGAATACATTTGTTCTTGTGCAGATAAAATTCACAAAGTTCCTTATGAAATTCACCAAAAAATACAAACAACTAACACAAATTATAAATGTAAAGCTTGTCAAGAAGCAATAAGACCAAAATAAAGGCTATACAATGAATAAAAGATATACTCTAACTCTTTCAGAAGAACTTTACGAACGCTTAAATCAAACTGCGAAATTTTCTAAAAAGAAAAAAGCTGAAATTTTACGCAACGCTTTAGAAAATTATCTTGATGAGATGGAAGATTTTGCTCCAGCTATAGAAGCTTTAGAAGATCTAAAAGATGGAGATAGTAAAAAGCTAGATAGTATTATCAAAAAATTAAAATGC